>JBDTSN010000070.1:0-7698 GCA_039931145.1 Burkholderiales bacterium
TGGGTGCAGCGGCACCTGCCACCGCTGACGCATCTCGCGCGCCGTGACGCCGATGGCCGCCGCCACCCGGTTGCAAGCAACGTCGATACCGCGCTGCTCGTGATGGGGCTGGACGACGACTTCAACCTGCGCCGGCTCGAACGCTATCTGGCGCTCGTGCAATCCAGCGGAGTGCTGCCGGTGGTCGTGCTCAGCAAGGCGGATGCGGCTGCGCCGGGCCGGATTGCCGCCGCGCTAGAGCAAATGCGCGGGCGCGTCGCCGCGTCACTCGATCTGGTGATCGTCGACGCCCGCTCGCCGGATGCGGCGGTCTTGCTCGCACCCTACCTCGGCTCGGGGCAGACGTTGGTGGTGCTCGGGTCATCGGGTGCAGGCAAGTCGACGCTGACCAACACGCTCGCGGGCGCGCAGATACAAGACACCGGCGCGGTGCGCGAGCACGACAGCCGCGGCAAGCACACGACGACCTCGCGCTCGCTGCACCGCTTGCCGGGCGGCGCGTGCGTGATCGACACGCCGGGGCTGCGCGCACTGCGGCCCGACGTCGATGAAGCGACATTGGCCGCGAGCTTCGCCGACATCGAGGCACTTGCGTTGCGCTGCCGCTTTCGCAACTGTCGCCATGCCGAGGAACCGGGTTGCGCCGTGCGCGAGGGCGTGCCGCCGGATCGTTTGCGCAACTTCCACAAGCTGCTGCGCGAGGCGCGCCGTGACACGATGTCGGTGCTTGAACGCCGGCAGATGCTCGCCCAGTGGAAGGCCCGCGGCCGCGCAGGGCACGCGCGGGTGAAGGCCAAGCGTGAAGGCGCCTGACAACCGCGCGGAGTTCGCTCCGCTCGTGTCCGGATGTGGCGGGATGGGCCCGAGGTGGCCCTCGCGAACTCAGCCGACTTGCGGGCCTGGCGGGGGTTGAAGCCGGTGCAACCTATGGGCAGTTGCAGCCCTTGTCGAACACGATGCGCCAGACGCCCGGCGCTTCGCGCCGCCAGATCGAGGTGAAGCTCGCGATCTTCTCGCCGCCGGGCGCGAACACCGGCCCGCTGCTGATCGCAAGCGTCCCGGAAGGGAGCACCTCGACCTGCTCGGGCGCCCACGCGAACGGCGGCTTCGACCCGTCGAAATAGGGCTTCCAGGCGGCGACGACGGCGGCCTTGCCGCGGATCGCGCCGTCGCGGCCGAAGAAGACGGCTTCGTCGGCGATGAAGCCCGCGAACGCGGTCGCGTCGCGATCGGCCATGGTCTGCGCGAAGGCGCGTTCGGTATCGCGCACCTGCTGTTCCAACACGGCGGCGTCGGCCGCCGCAGCGGGTGGCGCGACGGCCGGCGGCGTTGCGCAAGCGGCGATGAGCAGCACGCATGCGGCGATCAAGCCGCCGACCCAGGTCCGCCGAATGCACCACATATGTCTGCCTCCTGTTTCAGGCATCGCGCACGTCGGCGACCGGTTTGCTTCCGAAGTCCGGCCGTTGCAGGAAGGCGATCACCTTCACTGCAGCGGTGGTGGGCGAATCGAGCTGCCCGGACGTCTTCATCTGCACGAAGCGCGCGTGATCCGGGAATTGCGCCGGATCACCGGCGCGCAACTGCACCTGCATGTCGGTATCGATCACGCCCGGTGCGAGCGAGACGATGCGCGCCGGATGCGGTGCGTGCGCCTGGTCGAGCGCGACTGCGCGCGAGAAGTGATCCATGCCCGCCTTCACGGCGCAATAGCTCGCCTGGCTCGCCATTGCCGATCGGCCGAGACCGGAGGAGATGTTGAGCACCTTGCACTGGCCACCGCGGCGCGCACGCCAGCTTCTGGTTGCACGAAGGAACGCCGACGTCAACAGTAGTGGCGCCTCGAGACCGACGCGGAGCGCGCGGACCAGTTCGGCCGTGCCCGCCGCCTCGAGTGGTGCAAGCCGTGTGAGCGCTGCGGCGTTGTTGATGAGCGTGGCGCTGTTGAAAGTATCGTCGGATTGCGCTTCAAGCCAGTCCTCGACGCGTTGTGCCGCGGCGGTCGCATCGGCCAGATCGAGCGCCCACTGCTCAAGAGTCGCGCCCGCGCCTGCAGCCCTCTCAGCGAGACCCCGGTTTGTCGTGCGCGAGATGCAGATCAGCGACTGGCCGGGCTGCAGCAGTTGCTCGGCGATCGCTGCGCCCATGCCACGCGACGCGCCGGTGAGGACAGTGAGGTGTTTGTTCGTCATGCCGCAGTGTAGGGTGAGTGCCGCGCTGACAGTGCATGACGTCGCGGCTTGCGCCGCAGCCTCGGGGCGCGCCCGACACTGGTCAGGTACCCCTCTGCGCTCAGAATCCCGGCACGCTCGAAAACACCATCCGAACCCCGTGTACCGGATGCGGCAGCACCAGCGCGCTCGCGTGCAGCAGAAGTCGCGGCGCGAGCGAACAAATTTTGGGCGGCGAATAAAGCGCGTCACCGACGATCGGATGGCCGATCGCCATCAGATGCACGCGCAACTGGTGCGTGCGGCCGGTGAGAGGATGCAGTTCAACGCGTGTCGTGTGTTCTGTCGTGTCCGCAATCGCGTCGTGCGCGAGCACGCGGTAGTGCGTACGCGATGCCTTGCCGCGCTCGGCATCGACCTGCTGGCGCGGCCGTTGCGGCCAGTTCGCGGCGAGCGGCAGGTCGATCTCGCCCCAGCCGTCGCCGCCCGGCGCGGCGAGCTTCCCGGCGACGATCGCGACGTATCGCTTGTCGACTTCGCGTTGCGCAAAGACCATGCTGAGCGCACGCTGCGCAACCGCGCCGCGCGCCATCACGATCAGGCCCGAGGTTGCCATGTCGAGCCGGTGGACGACGAGCGCGTCGGGAAACCTGCGCTGGACGCGCCGTGCAAGGCAGTCCTGCATCTCGGCGCCGCGCCCCGGCACGGCGGGCAGGCCGCTCGGCTTGCACAGCACGAGCAGCGCGTCGTCCGCATGGACGACGTCGATCTCGTCCGGTTCGCTCACGCGGCGCGCTTCAGAAGGTATTGATCAGCCCGGCCTGCGCAGCCGATTGGGGGTTCGACCCGGCTGCGAGCACCTGTTGCAACGCCAGATCGCGCGGCACACCCAGGCGCTTGAGCAGGCAGGCGGCGGCGGTGCCGGTGCGGCCGATGCCGGCGGCGCAGTGCAGCAGCGCGGCATCGCCTGCGGTCACCGCCGCGGCGACCTTCTCAATCCCGATGCGGAAGTCGCGCAGGTTGTCTGCGAGGCCGAAGTCGCGCATCGGCAGCGGCAGCCAGCGCATCGGCAGCGTGCCTTCGCGCAATGCGGCTTCGTAGTCGGGTGACAGTGACGCGATCTCGTGACGCGGCGTGAGGCAGACGATGAGCGAGACGCGGTTGCGTTCGGCCTCGGCGAGAAACGTGTCCCAGCGCTCGAGCCTGCCCGGCATCGAGTGCAGCCAGGCGGAGCCCGCAACGGGCTCGGGCAGTGGCAAGGGGCGAAACGGCATGTCAGCGCCGCCCGGCCGCCCGAAGGCACTGACGCTCCCCTTGGGGGGAGCGATCGAAGTGAGCTTGGGGCAGTTTCATGTCAGCGCTGAGGTAAACAGGGAGCGCCATGGTAGCGCTGCACGAAGGGCCGAAGAGGCTTGTGCGCACTCGAAGCAGGGTCGGAGCCCTGTGGTGTCGGGCGCCAATGCAGCGCGCGCGGATGCGCGCTGCGACACGGGCGCTTGATGCGGGCGAGGGTGGTGTCGGGATCGGGCTAGCGGTGACGGGTTCCGGATGCCGCCCAGTGTTGCGGTCGGTTTTCAGCCTCGATGGCGGGATTGTGTTGCGCTCAGCGGATCGTCGATCGGCCAAACAAAGCGGTGATCGGCCCCTAACTCGTCGACGCCCCGCGCAGACGTGAAACGTCCGGAAGTCGAATGCGCGGTGACTGCCGATAATCGCACCATGGCCTTGCCGACGCCCTCCGTTTCTGCCGCGCCGCTGCACATCGTCATCAATGCCGGCTCCGGGCGCCAGAACAGCGACGCGACGCAGGCCGTGATCGCGGACGTGCTCACCGAAGGCGCGCGCACGCATCGCTTCTATCGGGTGGACGAGCCGACGCGGCTCCCGGAGATCGCACGCGAGGCTGTGCTCGCCGCACACGCTGACGGCGGCGTCGTTGTCGCCTCCGGCGGCGATGGCACGATCAACGCCGTCGCGCAGGCCGTGCTCGGGAGCGGCTGCAACTTCGGCGTGTTGCCGCAGGGCACCTTCAACTACTTCAGCCGCACGCATGGCATTCCGGCCGATACGGCCGCCGCCGCGCATGTGCTTTTGACGGGCACGGCGCGGCCGGTGCAGGTCGGCCTCGTCAACGACCGCGTCTTTCTCGTCAATGCGAGCCTCGGCCTATATCCCAAGCTGCTCGAGGATCGCGAGGCCTACAAGCGCCAGTTCGGGCGCAGCCGGCTGGTCGCCTTCGGCGCCGGGCTCATCACGTTGCTGCGCGCGCATCGCAAGCTGCGTCTGCACTTTGAGTACGGCGGCCTCGCACACCGAGTGCGCACGCCGACGCTGTTCGTCGGCAACAATCGGCTGCAAATGGAGCAGATCGGCGCCGCGGGCGCTTTCGAGCGCGGCCACCTGGCGGCGATCACGCTGCGCCCGGTCGGCACGCTCGGCATGCTTTCACTGTTGCTGCATGGCGCGATGAGCCGCCTCGCCGATGCCGAAAACGTCGAGAGCTTCGGCTTCGACAGCCTCTCGGTGCGGCCGGCGCGCTTTCGGCGCCCGAAGCCGATGAAGGTCGCGACCGACGGCGAAGTGGCGTGGCTCAAATCGCCGCTCGTGTTCAGCGTCTCGCCGCAGCCGTTGTGGTTGATCACGCCCACCGCGGCCGACGATCGCGCCGCGCGATGACGCTGCTGGTGCAGATTTCCGATCCGCACTTCGGCACCGAGCAGGCGCCGGTCGTCGAGGCGCTCACACGCTTCGTCGACGAGCAGTCGCCGTCGATCGCGATCCTGTCGGGCGACATTACGCAGCGCGCGCGCCGATCGCAATTCCGTGCCGCGCGCGCCTTCATCGATCGCCTGGGTGTGCCGACGACGCTCGTGATTCCGGGCAACCACGACATCCCGCTCTATCACCTGGCCGCGCGCGTCGCCCAGCCCTATGCTGAATTCCAACGCGCCTTTGGCCGCGATCTGGAGCCCGCTTTCGAAGCCGACGACGTGCTCGTGCTGACGCTCAACACGACGCGAGCCTACTTGCATGAGAGGGGTGCGGTCTCACCCCGTCAGATCGAGCGCGTCGCGCGCCGGTTTGAGCGTGCGGGCGCGTCGCAGCTGCGCATCGTCGTCACCCACCAGCCGGTGAGCGTGACGCGGGCCGAAGACCGCGCCGATCTGCTGCACGGGCACGCACGCGCTGTGCGTCGCTGGGCTGCTGCGGGCGCGGACCTGATTCTCGGCGGGCACATCCACCTGCCATTCGTGCAGGCGCTGCACGAAGCCGGGCGCGGATTGCCGCGTGCGGTCTGGGCGGTGCAGGCGGGCACCGCAGTCTCTTCTCGCGTGCGCAACGACGCCGGCAATTCGGTCAACCTGATCCGCTGCGCCGGGCCGTCTGTGCCGCGGCGCTGTAGCGTCGAGCGTTGGGACTACGACCCGGCGGCGAGTCGCTTTGCGCTCGCCGCGCGCAACGATCTGGTGTTCGATGACGCCGTCCGCTGACGCACCACTCGTCGCGTTCACCCAGGCCCTGGGCGCGCACGCGCTCGCCGGCTTCTTCGGCCTGCTCGTGGTGGTGCTGGTGGCGGTGGCGATGCTCGGCGTGTCGCTACGGCGTTTCTCGCCGCTGCAGCGGCGTGCCGAGGCCCACCCTTACGCAACACTGCTCGTCAGGCTCCTGCTCGGCTTCGGATTAATCGCCGGTGCGGCATACGCGTTTGCCGAGATTGCCGAAGAGATCGGACCGGGCGAGGAACTCGCGCATCTCGATCAGGTGTTTTCCGACGCTGTGATTGCGAGCACGCCCGAGATTGCGCGCCAGGTCTTCGCGTGGGTCTCGCACCTTGGCGATCCGCTCACGCTCGTCGTGCTCGGCTTTGCTGTCGTGCTCGTCCTGCTGCTGCGTGGGGAGCGCCTGCTTGCGTTCGCATTCGTCGTCGCAATGGGTGGCAATGCGCTTCTGAACCTATCGCTCAAGCACGCGTTCGAGCGCGCCCGGCCACTGCACCCTGCGGGGCCGACGCCGTTCGAGGGCTACAGCTTTCCGAGCGGACACTCATCGGGCGCGCTCGTCGCCTACGGCATGCTCGCCTATGTGCTGATTCGTACGCTGCCGCGCGGCTGGCACCTGCCCGCGGCGCTGCTGTGCGCGGCGGCGGCGTTCTCGGTCGGCGCGAGCCGCATCTTCATCCAGGCGCACTTCGCGACTGATGTTGCGGCCGGCTTCGCGTCCGGCGGCGCGTGGCTCACGATCTGCATCCTGAGCGTCGAGTGGGCGCAGCGTGAGCGGTGAGCGCAATAGCAGCGTCTGCATTGCCCTCACTTGCAGTGCGCGCTCCGGCAAGCATGCCGGAGCCACTCGAGAAGCTCGCCGCATGCGGCTCGAAAGCCCTGTCTCGCCAGCAGTCCTCTCCCACGGGGAGAGGGGCAATTTCGTTCGATTGAAGATGAACGGCGATCAACCGCCGGAGAGGCTGCTCGCGTCATCGCGCAAGCCACCGACGAGGTGACGCGTGCAATCGAGCAGCGTGATCTCGTGCGGTCGGAGCGCAGCGGCGATCGTGAGTGAGGTGTTCGCAATGCGTCTCGGCGCTGCGCTGCCCGCGGGCAGGGCGAGGTGGCGTGCGATCAGTGTGTGAATCACGAGCCCGTGCGTGACAACGGCGAGCGGACCGTCGAGTGTGGCGCGCAACGCGACGATTGCAGCGAAGGCCTGCGCGACGCGCACCTCGAACTCGGCCATTGATTCGCCGCCGGGCGGGGCGTCGTTCGCGCCAATCGCATCGCTGCCGAGTGCGTCGTAGGGTCGTCCGCGCCAGTCGCCGAAGTTGCGCTCTTGGAGCAGCGCGAGGCGTGCGACGGGCAGCGCGCTGGCAGTGCCGATCGCCTCAGCCGTACTCCACGCGCGCGCCAACGGGCTCGCGACGATGGCGGCGACGCTGAGCTGCCCAACGCGCGCGGCGATCGCGTCGGCCTGCAACAAGCCGCGCGCGCTCAAGGGTGTGTCGGCCGGCTGCATCACGCGCGCCGCGTTGAGCGCCGTTTCACCGTGGCGGATCAGATAGAGGGACATGGTCTCGCAATAAGAGCTTTGAGCAGTGTCGAATTCGCGCGCCGAGATTGTCGGTGGCGCCCGGTGCGCAGCGCGCCATGCGGCGCGCATAGACTGCACGGCAGAGCCTGTCTTCACTTCGGGAGCCAGAACCCATGCCCACTCTCCCTACATTCGACGATGTGGCCGCCGCCGCGCGGCGCCTTGCCGGCCACGCCCATCGCACGCCGGTGCTGCGTTCGCGCACGGCCGACGCAATGCTCGGCGCCGAGGTCTTCTTCAAGTGCGAGAACCTGCAGCGCGCAGGCGCGTTCAAGTTCCGCGGCGCGTTCAACGCCCTTTCACGTTTCGACGCCGCGCAACGCCAGGCCGGCGTCATCGCGTTCTCGTCCGGCAACCACGCGCAGGCGATCGCGCTCGCCGGCCGCGTGCTCGGCATTCCGGCGACGATTCTGATGCCCGACGATGCGCCGCAGGCCAAGGTCGC
>JBDTSN010000071.1:0-7679 GCA_039931145.1 Burkholderiales bacterium
CGATGCTTTCCTCGATGCTGCAGTTGATGTTGCGCTGGCTGAAGGCCTCGCTCGCGGCGCCAAAGACGACGATCTCATCGGGTTTGCTCGGCAGCGCCGCCTCGAGGCCCTTGAGGTTCGGCGTCAGCACCGAGTAGCGCACGCCGGCCTGGCGCGTGATGCCGGCCATGACGGCCGCGTTGTCGGCCATCTGCGGCACCCACTTCGGGCTCACGAAGCTCGTCACTTCGATTTCGCGCAGACCTGCGGCTTGCAGACGGTGTATGAGCTCGATCTTGACCGCCGTATCAACCGGCTGCTTCTCGTTTTGCAGCCCGTCACGGGGCCCGACATCGACCAGCGTCACGCGGCTCGGTAGCTTCATGTCGTTCGTCCTTCGTCGCTCATTGGAGCGGTGCGAGCGTGAGCAGCTCGCCGCCTTCGTCGACTTGATCGCCCGGCGCATAAAGCAGCGCCTCGATCGTGCCGTCGCGCGGCGCGGTGATCGTGTGCTCCATCTTCATCGCCTCCATCACCGCGAGCGGCTGGCCGAGGGTGATCCCATCGCCCGCCTTGACGAGGAAGGCGATCACCTTGCCCGGCATCGGCGCCGTGAGGCGGCCACCTTCCGCGGCACCATCACCGGCATGGGCGATCAGATCGACCTCATGCGCGATGCCCGAGCCCTCGGGTGCGAAGACGCTCAGCTGTTCGCCACTCGCATAGACATCAACGACCCAACGCCGGCCGTCGACCGTAATCTCGTGGCGGTCAGCGTCGAGCTGGCGCGTTGCGAACGGCCAGCGCGCGTCGCCGACGACGATCCATGTCGTTGCGCCGTGCGTGCGCTCCAACGTCACGCGATGCTGCTCGCCCTGCACTTCGATTTCGAAGCGCCGCTGCGCCGCGCCGTGCAGGCGCCACGCGTCGGCACGCGACCAGGGGTCGGCGGTTTCGCACGCGCGCCCCACCGCGAGCGCATGCGCGACGACGCCGCCGACGACGCATTGCAGCGGCAAGGGCGGTGCTTCGAACAATGCTGCGTGCTCGCGTTCGATCAGCGCCGTGTCCAGATCGGCACTCGCGAACGCACGTGACCCCACCACGCGCCGCAGGAAGGCGACGTTCGTGTGCAGCCCGACGATGTGCGTCTGCGCGAGCGCCGTGTCGAGCCGCGCGAGCGCCTGTGCGCGGTCGTCGCCCCAGACGATCAGCTTGGCGATCATCGAGTCGTAGTACGGGGAGATGTCGTCGCCCTCGCCGAATCCGGCGTCGATACGCACTGCGGCAGCATCGTGGAACGGCTCGGCGTCGGCGTTGCGGCAAAAGGCCACGTGCGCCGGCCAGCGCGCGACGTCGAGGCGGCCGATCGCCGGCATGAAGCCCGCATCCGGGTTCTCGGCGCAGATGCGCGCCTCGATCGCGTGGCCGCGGATCTTCAAGTCGTTCTGCGCCATCGGCAGTGGCTCGCCCCCTGCGATACGCAACTGCCATTCGACGAGATCGACGCCGCTGATCGCTTCCGTCACCGGGTGTTCGACCTGCAGGCGCGTGTTCATCTCCATGAAGTGAAAGCTCAGGTCGCCGCCGTCGGGCGTCGGCTCGGCGATGAACTCGACCGTGCCGGCGCCAACGTAGCCGACCGCCTTCGCCGCTGCCACCGCCGCGGCACCCATCTCAGCGCGGCGCTCGGCGCTCATGCCGGGCGCGGGCGCTTCCTCGAGCACCTTCTGGTGACGCCGCTGCACCGAGCAGTCACGCTCGAAGAGATAGACGCAGTTCCCTTGGGTATCGGCGAAGACCTGGATCTCGATGTGGCGCGGGCGGGTGACGTAGCGCTCGATGAGCACCTTGGCATCGCCGAAGCTGGATTGCGCCTCGCGCTGACACGAGGCGAGCGCGGCGTCGAAATCCGCACCGCGCTCCACACGCCGCATGCCCTTGCCGCCGCCGCCGGCGCTCGCCTTGATGAGCACCGGGTAGCCGATCGCATCCGCCTGCTCGCGCAGGAAGGCAGCCTCCTGGCGTTCGCCGTGATAGCCCGGCACGAGCGGCACGCCGGCCGCGCCCATCAGCGCCTTCGCCGCCGACTTGCTGCCCATCGCGGCAATCGCCGTTGCCGGCGGGCCGATGAAGGCGATGCCTGCTTCGGCGCAGGCCTTCGCGAAGCCCGCGTTCTCGGACAGAAAGCCGTAGCCCGGGTGCACCGCCTGCGCGCCGGTTGCCTTCGCCGCGGCAAGGATGCGATCAGCACGCAGATAACTGTCCTTCGGCGCGGCGCCGCCGATCGCGACCGCCTCGTCGCAGGCGAGCACATGGCGCGCGTTGGCGTCGGCGTCGGCATCGGAATAGACAGCGACAGTGCGCACGCCCAAACGGCGCGCGGTCGCCGCTACCCGACAAGCGATCTCGCCGCGGTTGGCGATCAAAATCTTCGTGAACATCACTGGCTCCCCGCGGCTCGATCACCTGCGTACGCTTCGCGTGCCAGCCAATGTGACTTCGTCGCAACCTGCGCTGCGCTACGGTTGTGACCCCGGTTGGCGATCAGACTCTTCGTGAACATCAGACGTACCCCGTTTGATCCTGCAGTTGGAACTGGCGCATACGCAACGTGGTCAGATCGTACCCAACACGCCGGGTGACCGCCCGGTCCAGCGTCGTACAAGTTGAAGCAGGAAGCGGCCCAGCCACCAGAGCAGCGCCGCCATTCCTGCCAGCGCGAGCGCGAGCAGCGGGAAGAACACCCAAGGATGCGCGAAGGCAAGCCACAAGGCGAACGGCACTGTCGCGTCGCCAAGCAGCGAGAGACCGATGTTCGAGAAGGGCTCGGGCGAGGTGTTCACCGCGGCACGCGTCGTCGCCTTCGCGAAATGGCTTGTCGCGGCGAGCGTGCCACCGAGCAGCGCCGCAACGGTGGCAGCGGTCGTCTGATCTGTGCCGAACACGGCAGCGGCAAGTGCCGCACCGGCCGGGATACGCACGAGCGTGTGGAGCATGTCCCAGAGCGTGTCGACGCCGGGAATCTTGTCGGCGAAGAACTCGACGCAAAGCATGAAGCCGCTCGCCGCGAGCATCAGCGGGTGTTGCAGCAATTGCAGGCCCGAAGGCAGATCGACCCAGCCCATGAAGCCGGCGAGTCCGACCAGAAAGAGCACCGCGTACAGGCGCAGCCCGCTCGCCCAGCCGAGCGCTGCAGCGATGGCGATGAGTTGCGGTGTGTCGAGCGTGCCCATTGCAATTTCTAGGCGCGCTCGGCGAGCATCAATCGCAGCGCGAGCGCGATGAAGAGCATGCCGGTTGCACGGTTCAAGCGCTGTCCAATCGACGGCTTGCGCAGCAGGCGCTCGCCCAAGCGGCCGGCGCTCGCGCCGAGTAGCGCGTAGGCGATCGTCGTGATCACCGCGAAGGCGAGCCCCATCACAAGCATCTGCGCGCCGACGGCGCCGAGTCGCGGGTCGGCGAACTGCGGCAGGAAGGCCATGAAGAAGAGCATCACTTTCGGGTTCAACGCGTTCGTCAGGGCCCCCTGCAAGACCCGCGTCGAGGCGCCGATCGGCACCTGCACTGCCGCGTCGGCGTCAGATGCGCGCATCGCGCCACGGTTACGCAGCGCCTGCACGCCGAGCCAGAGCAGATAGGTGACGCCGACCCATTTGACGACGCCAAACAAGGTTTCGGAGGCTGCGACGATCGCCGAGATGCCGAGCACCGCCCACAGCGTGTGCGTCAGGCAGCCGATGCCGACGCCCACCGCGTAGGCGACCGCCTCGCGGCGCCCGCGCGACATGCCGATCGCGAGCGTGTTCAGGCTGTCCGGTCCGGGCGCTGCGATCACGACGCAGGCGGCGAGCAAGAAGGTGATGAAGAGTTCGACGTTGAGCATGGTGTCATTCGCCCGTCCGCGGCGGCAGCCAGGCGGGGGCGCGCTTGTCGAGGAAGGATCGCACGCCTTCCTTGCCCTCGTCACTGGCACGGATGTCGGCGATGCGGCGCGCGGTGTCGGCGCGCAACTCCTCGGTGATCGGCGCGCCCGCCACGTCGAGCACAAGCCGCTTGCAGGCGCGCACCGCTTGCGGGCCGTTGGCGACGAGCGCGGCGACGATGGCATCAACGGTTTCGTCAAGCGCGTCCGCAGGAACGGCTTCGTGCACAAGGCCGATGCGATGCGCCTCGGCGGCGCCGAAGCGCTCGGCTGTCGTGAAGTAGCGGCGCGACGCGCTCTCTCCGATCGCGCGAATCACGTAAGGGCCGATCGTCGCCGGCAGCAGCCCGAGGCGCGCCTCGCTCAGGCAGAAGGTGACGCCCTGCGCAGCGACGCGGATGTCGCACACCGCTGCGAGGCCGACGCCACCGGCATAGCAGTCGCCGTGGATGCGCGCAACAACCGGCAGCGGACAACTGTGGATCGCCCACAGCATGTCGGCGAGCGCCTGCGCGTCGGCGCGGTTTTGCTCCCAGTCGTAGCTCGCCATCTGCTTCATCCACGACAGGTCGGCTCCGGCACAGAAGGCCTTGCCGTGGCCGCCGAGGACGATCGCTCGCAGCGTCTCGTCCGCGGCGAACGTCGCGAAAGCCTGCATCAGTTCGGCGATCACGCTGTCGTTGAACGCGTTGCGCACGTCGGGGCGATTGAGCCAGACGTGCGCGACGTGCGGTGATGGGCGGCGGATGTCGAGGTTGGTCATTTCAGTGGCGCACGGCCGCCAGCAGCCACTGACGCTCCCCTTGGGGGGCGCGAACGAAGAGAGCTTGGGGCAGTTTCATTCGGGTTCGTGCGTGCTTCAGTGGCGCCAGACCTTGAGGCCGCGCAAGTCTTCGAACGCATCGTAGTCGCGGTCGCGGTGCAAGAGCAGGTAGTCGCGCTCGATGCAGAACGCAGCGACGATCACGTCCACCGAGCTGCGCACGGTGATGCCCAGCGCACGCAGTGTGCGGTAGTGCTGGGCGGCAGCGAGCGCCAGCGCCTCACCGCAGGTCTCTTCGATGCTCAAGCCTTCCATCAGCAGGCGGGCACGCCGAAAGTCCTGCTCACTACGAAAACCTCGCAGCACCTCGAACAACACCAGATCGGGGACGACCACGCGCACCTCGCCGTCGGCCAGCATCGCGCGCAGCGCGGCGCGCGCCGGGTTGGGCGCGCCCGAGAAGAAGTCGATCCAGACGCTCGAATCAACGACCACCACGGCGCCGCCCCGGCGCCGGTTCGCGCGCCACAAGTTCCCGCGCCGCGCCGGACGCTGCAGCAGGCGCCGTCCAGTCCGAATCGTCGCCGCCTTCCCACTTGAGCTTGCCTTCCCACTTCAATATCTCGCGGTAGGCCGCCTGTCTCCCGAGAAGACGCAAGCCGGCCTCGACCGCTTCCTTCTTGGTCTTGTACGGGCCCGCCTGCAATGCGGCGGCCATAAGCTCATCATCGATATCTATGTTAGTGCGCATGATGTGTATCACTTTACTGCTTCGCACACATCATACATCACATTCTGAAGACACCGAACTTCGCATCCGGAATCGGCGCGTTCAGGCTCGCGCTGATCGCGAGCGCGAGCACGCGGCGCGTGTCGGCAGGGTCGATCACGCCGTCGTCCCATATGCGCGCGCTGGCGAAATATGGATGCCCCTGGTGTTCGTACTGCTCCAGGATCGGCTTGCGAAATGCCGCCTCCTCGTCGGCCGACCAGGTGCCGCCCCTGGACTCGATGCCGTCGCGGCGCACAGTGGCCAGCACGCTCGCCGCCTGTTCGCCGCCCATCACGCTGATGCGCGCGTTCGGCCACATCCACAGGAAGCGTGGAGAGTACGCCCGCCCGCACATGCCGTAGTTGCCGGCGCCGAAGCTGCCGCCGATGATGATCGTGAACTTCGGTACGTTGACGGTCGAGACGGCCGTCACCATCTTCGCGCCATGCTTGGCGATGCCTTCGGCCTCGTACTTGCGACCGACCATGAAGCCGGTGATGTTCTGCAAGAAGATGAGCGGGATCTTGCGTTGGCCGCAGAGTTCGATGAAGTGCGCACCCTTCATCGCCGACTCGGAGAACAGGATCCCGCTGTTGGCGACGATGCCGACCGGCATGCCCTCGATGTGAGCGAAGCCGGTGACGAGCGTCGTGCCGTAGCGCGCCTTGAACTCGTCGAACTCCGAGCCATCGACGATGCGGGCAATGATTTCGCGCACGTCGTAGGGTTTCCTCGTATCGGTTGGAATCACGCCATGCAGTTCGGCCGCATCGAAGAGCGGCGCACGAGGTGCGACGAGTTGCTGCTCGTGCGACTTGCGCCAGTTGAGGTTCGCGACCGACGCCCGCGCGATCGCGAGCGCGTGCATGTCGTTGTTTGCCAGGTGATCGGCAACCCCCGAGAGGCGCGTGTGCACGTCGCCCCCGCCGAGTTCTTCGGCTGTCACGATCTCGCCGATCGCGGCCTTCACGAGCGGCGGCCCGGCGAGGAAGATCGTGCCCTGCTCCTTGACGATGATCGACTCGTCGCTCATCGCGGGCATGTACGCGCCACCCGCGGTGCACGAACCCATCACGACCGCGATCTGCGGAATGCCCTGCGCGCTCATCTGCGCCTGGTTGTAGAAGATGCGGCCGAAGTGCTCGCGATCGGGGAACACTTCGTCCTGGTTCGGCAGGTTCGCACCGCCCGAATCGACGAGGTAGATGCACGGCAGGCGGTTCTGCTGCGCGATCTCCTGCGCGCGCAGGTGCTTCTTGACCGTGAGCGGAAAGTAGGTGCCGCCTTTCACCGTCGCGTCGTTGCAGACGACGACGCACTCGACGCCCGAGACGCGACCGATGCCGGCAATCAGCCCGGCGCCCGGCGCGGCATCGACGCCACCCTTTTCCTTGTACATGCCGAGCGCGGCGAGTGGTGCAATTTCGAGAAACGGCCTGCCCGGGTCGAGCAGCATTTCGACGCGGTCGCGCGGCAGCAGCTTGCCACGCGCGACATGCTTGGCGCGCGGCGCCTCGCCGCCGCCCAAGGCGATCTTCGCCAGTTGCACGTTGAGGTCATCGACCAGCGCACGCATCGCCGCCGCATTGGCCTTGAAGTCGTCGCTGCGGACGCTGAGCTTGCTCGCAAGAACGGACATGGATTCTCCGGAGTGGGTTTAGAGCACCGCTCTAGGCCGTGCGCGCCTCGGCGAGCCCGAGCTCGGTGATCATGCGATCGCGCATGATGAATTTTTGCACCTTGCCGGTGATCGTCATCGGCAGTTCATCGACGAAGCGAATGTAGCGCGGCACCTTGTAGTGCGCGATCTGGTCGCGACAGAAATCGCGGACCTCGTCGGCCGTGCACTGCTGGCCGGGCTTGACGACGATCCAGGCGCAGATCTCCTCGCCGTACTTCGGGTCGGGGATGCCGAACACCTGCACCGACTGAACCTTCGGATGTCGGAACAGGAATTCCTCGATCTCGCGCGGGTAGATGTTCTCGCCGCCGCGGATCAACATGTCCTTTACGCGCCCGACGATGTTGCAGTAGCCCTCGGCGTCCATCGTCGCCAGGTCGCCGGTATGCATCCAGCCGTCTTGCACCGCCTCTCGAGTGCGCGGCTCATCGCCCCAGTAGCCCTTCATCACCGAGTAACCCTTGGTGCACAACTCGCCCTTGTCGCCGACCGGCACGACACGGCCCTCGGCGTCGACGATCTTCACCTCGAGGTGCGGCTGGATGCGGCCGACAGTCGA
>JBDTSN010000072.1:0-7659 GCA_039931145.1 Burkholderiales bacterium
TGACAGCGGTGTCGAGCCGCGCCGTCCAAGGAGCGCTCAAGTCCTTCCGCGAGCGCCACGGCCTGCCACGGTTCACCCTCGTGTCGATCCGCCCCAGCGTGCTCGCGAGCTTCTACCGTGCCACGGGCGATCTGCGTCGCGTGCGCACCATCGCCAACCACGCACGCCTGTCCACCACCGTGCGCTACGTCCTGACGCCCGAAGTCCAGGCGCAGCATCGCGCGCGCATCGCCGGTTTGCAGAACGCCTTCATCGGGCACATCCAGCAGCCCCGCTCGACCGGCACGGCCGCGCCCGTTATCCCGACTGGCAACGCCACCTTGGTTCCACATGGGGAGGTGGTGTCGATGTTTGGTTTCGGCTGCACGGACCCGTTTGCCGGGGCGGCCCCTGGTACGCATCGAGGCGAGTTGTGCACTCATTTCATGGGCTGCTTCACCTGCCCCAACGCCATCATCACGCCCGACCCCTCAACGGTGGCCCGGCTGTTGCAGGCGCGCGATCACCTGCGCACGGCAGCCACAGCGCTGCATCCGGCACGTTGGCAAGCGTTCTATGCCCCGCAGCTTTGCATTCTGGAAGAGGACATCCTCGCGCGCTTCACTGCCAGCGAACTCGCTGCAGCTGAACCCCTGATGGCGCAATTGCCATCGCTGCCCGATCTGCGATGAGGTGGTGCCGTGTGTGCATCCAGATCCGCTCGCCAAGCACCGCAGGTGCAGACTGCGCCGTCTACCCCCGTCGATCGCGCCCCAACCTGGTTTCTTCTCGACTCTGCCTGGCACGATGTGACTTGGATTTTCAAGCCGACCAATGCGCTCGAAGAACGAAGTCCTATTCGAGTGCACTGGAACTTCACACTCGCCGATGGAGCTCGCTTCACGGACGATCGCGTTGCGCCGCTGCTGGAGAGCAGCAGGCAACTCATCGCGCTCATTCGAAGTCGCTCGCTGAGCACGGGCCTGGCGCAGCGCGCGAGCACCGCGGCAGCCAACTTCAAGTTGTTGCGCGAACTCGTGCGCTGGATGGATCGCGCAGGCTTCACACACTTCGCCGATCTCGACGCCACGGCATTGCTGCAGTTCCATCACACCATCGCAGAGCGCTGCGGCCACAAGCGCGCCGGGCTCTCACCCACGACCGTGCAGCAGTATCTCCGGTTGTTCACCTACCTCTACAGGTTTCGCGATCAGCTCGGCGATGCGCTGCGCATGGACCCCTTCCCGGGGCGCACTCACGGTGAGGTCGCTGGCGTGCACGGCGCCGAGATTCGGCATTGGCCTTACACCCCCGATGGCATCGCCGTTGCGCTGGTCCAGGGTGCGATCGATCTGGTCACCAACGGCACCCCTTGCATCTTGCGGGCCAGGCGGGTCTACGCTGAAGCGATGGCCGGGGCCGCCCAGCGCGGTTGCAGTGCTATTGGCTGCACCTGTGCGGCCAAGCGTGCGCTGCAGCAGGCAGGCATCGGGCTATCCGACCATGCGCAGTCGATCCATACGGTGGCTGACCTCGCGCAAGCGCTCGACATGCTCTACGCAGCGTGCTTCGTGGTCATCTCCTACTTGGTGGGACCCAGAGTGAGCGAGATCCTTCATTTGGAGGCCGGCTGCGTACAGCACCGGGGTGACGGCTGCGCCGATGATGCGATCCCCGTGATCGTCGGCGCCATCTTCAAGCGCCAGGCCGAGTACACCGGCAAACCTCACGAGTGGGTGGCGCCACCGCCCGCCGTGCAGGCCATCTCGGTTTTGGAGACACTTTCTGCCGTACATCGTGCTCAGTCAGGGCGCCCCCAACTTTGGCTGCGTCGCGCTCAGTGGTCCGGTGCCACCGAGTGGCAGGAAGTGTGTCCTGATACCTTGGGCATCCCGTCGACTTGGCGCATGTCCTTGCTGCTGCGGCGCTTGGCCAGATGGCTTGATCTGCCCCAACACAAGGGCAAGCCCTGGCAGCTCTCGACGCATCAGGGCCGCAAGACCTTCGCGCGCTTCGCCGCGCTGCGCGACGGCTCCGCCTTGCTCGCACTGGCCCAGCATCTCGGCCACCATGAGCGCGCCGTCACCGATCACAGCTACGCGGGTACGGACTATCGTCTCGCTCGGGAGATCGAGTCCGAGATCCTGGAACAGTCGGCCGTGGCCTGGGAACACATGCTCGCCACACCCGGCCTGGGCGGGCGAGCCGGCGCCGAGATCATGGCCAAGCGCCCGCGCTTCAGAGGAGCGCGGCTCAAGCAGGACGTCAAGAGCTACGCGCGCCTGCTCGTCGAATCCGGCCTTGTGCTTGGGGTGTGCGACTGGGGGTTCTGCGTCTACAGGGAAGACAGCAGCGCCTGCCTGGGCAATGCCATCGGCCCGAATCCAGCTCGTCGCGAGCCCTCAACCTGCGCTCGTTGTGCGAACTTCGCCGTGTCCTCCCAGCACCGTCCCTATTGGGTTGAGCAGGTACGCCGGCACGAAGTGCTGCTCAACGAACCGGCATTGCCGCTGCAGACGCTGCGCATCGCACGCGAGCGCATCGCCGAAGCATGCGCGCTGATCCGTGTGATCGATGGATCGGGCGGGAGGAGCAAGCATGGCGAGCGCATCGACCGCTGATCCCACCAGCAGCTCAACCGTCCAGCGGCTGCGCGATGCGCTGGTTCGACTGTCCGCATCCAACGCGCCAGAAGCACCGACCGCTTCGGCGCTGTGCGCGCTCGCCGGCGTCTCGCGCAATGCGTTGTACCGCTACCATCACGACATTCTTCAGGAATTGCACGAGCTGCAGCGTCGGCGCCACCGTGATCCAGGTTCGGCCAATAGCGCCTTGCAGCAACTACACGACGAGAACAAAGACCTGTGCCGACAGGTGACCCATCTCGCCACGCTCGTCGACCACTACTTTGCGGCCTGGCAAGAGGCCAGCTCCATGTTGCAGCGCCGGGAACGCGAGCTCGCCGACCTGCGCAAGTGCGCCAAGCCGAAGCTTGTTTCGATCCGAAGCTGAGCGAGTAAACGGTGGCAGGCGCCCGCTGTTGACACCTCAGAATTCCACCTAAAGCCCGGCCCGGCGCAGCGGGGACACGCCCGACTTCCTTGGCCCACCCGCAACCACCGACGCGTTCATGTGACCGGCTCACAGACTGCAGCAACCTCACCCAGCCTCCCCGGCGCGTCAGCATCGAGCACTGCCTATTGCCCGAGCCGTATTCGAAGAATGCAAGGTCCCTTCTTTCGAAACGGCGACCGCAGGGTTCATCGTCGAAGAATGGACCATCGGCCGCGACTGTGATCAGTCTCGGAGTCCGCCCAGGACCGTGTGGAGCTCTCTGCAAGCCCTCACCTCATGCCAAGCCGCAGCCGCAATGCGAAGCTCTCAATGAGCGACTCTTCGACCACGTTGTGCAAGCTCACTCCATGAGCTTGTCGTTAGCCATGCTCTCGACACCCCGACCCTCAAATGGTGTGAACATGGCCACTGCCCTTCCCTTGATCCGCTCCCGCATCTCGATGCTGCTACGGCACTTGCTTGCCGCAACTGGCTCCGCAGACACGGGGCTCATCCTGGCACTGCGGCGCAGAAGGTCCCCGTCGGCCGATTCTCCGTCGATCCCGGCTTACCGCCGTCGCGGGAGCGAGTACAGGGGCATCACTCTTCGTGCGCTCGCGGCAAGATCGAAGCCGACGCCATGAGTTGACGAGCACGCGACCGACCGCGAATAGGAAGCCGCGTGCCTTCCGACGAATATTGGATACATGCACAGTATCACGATGGAAGAGCAACCCACCCACTCCGACTCGCTTCTCGGGTCTCAGCACGCCTGCGGCGTCAGTGGCCATCGATCGACCGCACACGTCTTGACGACCTCGCGCAGGACCTGTCCGGGCAGCAGCGATGGCGCACCATCAAGGAGCACGGATCGGCTTGAGTGGGCAGGTCAAGCCTAAAACAAGAGCTGCAAAAGTCGCTTGCTTGGGCGTGCCGCCAGGCAAGTGCGCAGGGAGTTTCGCCGCGTTTCGAGGTACGGAGAACCGCAGTCTTCCGGGCGGAAGTTCCAGCAGCGCGGAGCGAATGCATCGCAAGTGGTCATGAATGAATGCATGCCCGATACTGATGTGAGCTTCGTTGCGTGCAGACCGCTCTACGATTATCCAGTCTGACGAAGTCCCAGGCGTTCGGAGCCTTCGGTTACAGGATGACCTGCAAGATGTCGAATCGACGAGGGCCAGAAGCGTGTCGAAAGGAAGAGCAGGATCACCGTGGATCAGATCCCAGTTGCCTTGAAAAGTGCCGAGCTCGAACCAGAGTCGAAGAGGTCTGTTGCAAGACGGGTATCAGCGGCGCGACGTTCTACCTCTGGCGCAAGAAATCCGGCGGCATCAATTTCTCCGAGCTGCGAAGGCAGCGCCAGCTCGCGGAGGTGGATGGCAAGTCGAAGCAGGCAGTGACCGACCCGACCCTGAACAAGGCTGTGCTGTGGGCCGTGCGGATGACCAAGATCATGCGCCACGTGCTATGGGCGACGATGCTCGCGCCAACGCCATTGATGGCAGAGCAGACCATCACGCCGCTGGACACCGTCATCATCACTGGCGGCCAATCTGAACGGCGAGCCATTGAAACGCCGTATGCCATTGGGGTGATCGATGCGACCGACTTGCGCACCAGTGGTCCGATGGTCAATCTGTCCGAAACGCTGAACGAGGTGCCGGGCATTGTCGCCAACATGCGCAACAACTATGCGCAGGATCAGCAAATCAGCTCACGCGGTTTCGGCGCCCGTGCCACCTTCGGCATCCGCGGAATGCGGCTCTATACCGACAGCATTCCGGCGACGATGCCCGACGGTCAGGGCCAGGTGTCGCACTTCGACTTGGCCGACGCGGAACGCATCGAGGTACTGCGCGGGCCGTTCTCAGCGCTGTACGGCGCCAATTCGGGCGGCGTCATCTCTTTGGTCAGTGCCGCGCCGGTGGCCGCATCCTTCCGCATCGACGGTGACGTCGGCAGCAACGGACTTTGGCAGACGCGGCTGGGAATCGAGTCGCCCCTCGCCGGCGGCTGGAACATCCGCGTGCTGGCCAGCCGCTTCAACACTGACGGCGTGCGCCCACAAAGCGCCGCCCAGCGTACCTTGGGCAACCTGCGGCTGGGTTGGGCCGGCGCCAGCGACACGCTAACGTTGCTGCTCAATCGCGTCGATCAGCCGGCGCAGGACCCGCTGGGCCTGACACGCGCGCAATTCGACGCCGACCCGTACCAGACCACTCCCCAAGCCATCGCGTTCAACACCCGAAAGGCCAGTAACCAGATGCAGGGCGGGCTGCACTGGCGCCATCGATTCGAGGACGCTGTTGCACTGCGCGAAGCTGCTGTCACGATCTATGCCGGTCAGCGCGACGCAACGCAGTGGCAATCGATACCGCCGGCCGCACAAATGAATCCGAACCAGGCTGGAGGCGTGATCGATTTCGGCCGCGACTACTCAGGGCTGGACGCGCGGCTGACCTGGCGCTGGGCAGGCATCGCGCTGGTGGCGGGAGTGTCCACTGAGGCGGAATCTGAATCGCGGCAAGGCTATGAGAACTTCGTTCGAGATGGCGACGACCTGCAACTTGGCGTGACCGGCCGGTTGCGGCGCGACGAATCGAATCGCATTCGCAGCAGCGATGTCTATGCCCAGGCGGAGTTCGAACTCACCCCGACGGTTCGGGCCACAGTGGGCCTGCGCGGCGGCGAGCTTCAGTTTCGAAGCGACGACCACTACCTGGGCAACGGCGACGATTCGGGTTCCTTGAGCTACCGCTACAAGACGCCGGCGGCAGCAGTGCAATGGCTGCCGCAGTCGAACCTGAACCTATACGTCAGCGTCGGCCAAGGTTTCGAGTCGCCAACACTGGGCGAACTTGCTTACCGGCCCGACGACGCGGGCGGCTTCAACACCCAGTTGCAGGCGCAGACCAGCAGGCAGATCGAACTCGGCGCCAAGTGGCGCAATCCCGCACTCGGCATGGCAATTGACGCCGCATTGTTTCGTGCGCAGACCGAAGACGAATTCAGTGTGCTCAGCAACTCCGGCGGCCGCAGCACGTATCAGAACGGTGGCCGCACGGGCCGCACCGGCGCCGAGTTGGGGCTGCGCTGGCAGATCGACGCCGCATGGCGCGCAGCAATGGCAGTGACCTGGCTCGACGCCATCTACGTTGACGGTTTCGAGACCTGCATCGCTGCGCCTTGCCTCCGGCGTCAGGATCGCGCCAACGTGCCGGCCGGCAACCGCATTGCCGGCACGATGCAAAAGAGTGGCTTCGCCAGTCTGGCTTGGCGTGCGCCTGACCGCACTGAACTGGCAATGGAGTTGCGGTTGCAGGGCGACATGCCCGTGAACGACCTCAACAGTGACTTCTCGCCGACCGCCATGGTCGTCGCGCTGCGCGCGGGGCGCGACTTCGCGCTCTTCGGCGGCACGCTTTCGATGTTGGTCCGCCTCGACAACGTGGCCAACCTGGCCTATGCCGGTTCGGTGATCGTCAACGAGGGCAACGGTCGCTATTTTGAGACGGCCGCCGGTCGAAACTGGCTGCTTGCGGCTCGCTGGCGTGTTCCGTTCTGACGCACTCGGACGGGCCTGCAACCAAAGCCCGTGACACCAAGGTGGCTCGAACGCAATTCAAAAGCGTTCAAAACTCATTGAGGTCACTGCAGCTGGGCGCGACACTTTGGGGGACGGCATTGCGTCAGGGTGGTCGGCACAACACGCGACGCAGAGGCTGCTCAAGCCCGCCTCGGGAATCCCACTTGCCATGATCGGAGGGGCAATAGCCGCCACCACATGGTTGACACCTGGAGGATAGTTGTGATGAACGAAACCCCGACGAAGTCGACGCCCTTGTTCATGCGCGCGTGTCTGCTCTTGGCGCTACTCGGCGGGCTGACTGCCTGCGACCGCACGCCAATGTCGACACCCGCGCCGACGGTTGCGGCAGCACCGTCGACAGCGCCAATGCCGTCCGCGTCGGCAGCCAACCAGTAGCCCTTGGCCGTCGAGGGATTGCGTGCCGCAGGCAATGGTCGGGTACCCGAGGCGAGCAGATGACACTTGAAAGCATGGACGCGGTAATGGCAAATGCGCCACCACCCACTCCCGACGTGGTGCCGACGCCGCCCGATCCGCGGCCGCCACCACCGGACGGGGTGCCGCCGCCGCAAGTCGAGGAGCCGCCGATGCCCGGTGATGACCGGCCGGTAAAGGAGCCCGGGCGGCCTCCACGTCCGCACTCCGTCTGACCGATATTTCGCGCAAACGCGCCGGGAAGTTTCAGCTCGATGTCGATATGTCTCGGAAACAGGCACGTGCGTCGCCGCCGGGGGTCTCCCGTCAGTTCTTCGTCCCATGCATGGTCGATGGCGCAACAGCAATGACGTCGCCAGGTGTCGCGCAAAGTTCCAGTCCACCTTTCTGATCGAACCCCATGACCAATGTCCTGTCACCTCCGAATTCGCCGCGCCCTTCAGTGAACGCCCCTCGCCGACCCGCGTGGGGTGCGGCTGCATTGGTACTTGGTATGACATTGGGTCTGGCGGGATGTTTCGAATCGTCAATGCTGGCGCCGCACGCCGACATCGGCATCGCTCCACAACTCGTGGCGCCAAAGAAAACGCCGCTGCCCACAG
>JBDTSN010000073.1:0-7635 GCA_039931145.1 Burkholderiales bacterium
CCGGTTCGAGCGTCATGCCACATATGGGGCAGTCACCCGGATGGTCCTGGCGGATCTCGGGATGCATCGGGCAGGTATAGATCGCACCGGCCTCCGCCACGGGCGCCGCTGGAGCGGCACCTCGAACGCCCGCGACGTATTTCTGCGGCTCGTCACTGAACTTCGCTTGGCACTTCGCGCTGCAGAAATAGTACGGACGGCCGTCGTGCTCAACGTGATGCGCGGACTGCGCCGTCACCGTCATGCCGCAGACCGGGTCCTTCAAGGTGTCCCCGGCCTTCTTCGCAGCGTCGTAATCATGATGGCCGTGATGCGCGTGGCCCGCGTGCTCGTGTTTCGAAGGCTCATCCACGACTTATTCCTTGCGCGTGTCGGGCGGTGCAGCCTGGCTGCCATGGCCGCCATGGCCGCCGTGGCCATGGAACAGGTGCATCAGCGGGCAGGCGAGCAGCAACAGGTAGATCCAGTTCCCGGCGACGTGATCCCAGTGCTCGCGCAGCAGGTAGAAGCCACCGACCAGGGCGACCATCAGCAAGGCAGTCTTCACCGATCGGCTGAGGCCGATCGAATGTCGTGTGTTTGAAAGTTGATCGTGGTGTGCCGTTTCCATGGGGCGCTCCTTCATTCAAGGGTGGCAAGCCGAATGCCACCTGCGGGATTCAAGATAAGCCTTGACATCATGTGAATGTCAACGCGGGTTGCCGGTGTCGGCGCGTGCCCGCCGCTTCAAGGCCTGGGGCTCGCGTCACGGTCGAGCAGCGCTTTACGCTTCTCGTATTCGTCAGGCGCGATTTCGCCGTTCGCCAATCGCCGTTGCAGCACGTCGTGCGGCGTCTCGCGCGGGCGGCGTCGCTGTTCGCCCGGGTCGCGCCAGGCATAGAACGCGAGCACGCCGATCAGTACGACCCAGAAAAGCCACCACAAGGCGTGCATGCCAGCCATGTAGAACCCGCCGTCGTAGAACATGTGCATCTCCTTCAGCCCGAAGCACCATTCGTGTTGGCTTCGAGCAATGAATCCATGACGCGCCGCATCCGCGCTCGCACTTCATGCGCGACCTCGGCAATCTCGGCGTTACTCGTCATCTGCAGCACCGCCACCGGGTCCATGAAGCTGACGATCACGCGGCCATCGGCCTCCTCGCGGAGGACGACGTTGCAAGGCAGCAGCAGCCCAATGTCTGGTTCGGCTTGCAAGGCGCGATGCGCCAGCGGTGGATTGCAGGCGCCGAGAATTCGATAGGCGCGCCCCTCGATCCCGAGCTTGGCTTTCATCGTCGCCTGCACGTCGATCTCGGTGAGAACGCCGAAGCCCTCCCGCTTCAGAGCTTGGACCACGCGTTCGACGGCATCGACGAAGTCAACGCCGTCAATGTTGCAGGAGAAGCCGTAGCCGGTCTCTGCCTGCGGCGATGTCGATATGCGTGCGACGTTCATGACGGCCCCTTACTTCGCCGCGGGAGCGGGCGGCATGCGGTCCATCATCATCTGCATCATCGACTGCATCATGTCCATGCGTTGATCCAGCATGCCCTGGCGTGCGGCCATGTCGCCGGGCTTGCCCGACATCGCACCCTGTCCCATCTGTCCCATCTGACCCATCTGACCCATCTGACCCATCTGACCCATCATGCCCATGCCGTTCTGCATGAGCTTCATCTGCTCGGCCATCAAGGCGTTGCGTTCTTCAGGCGTCTTGGCCGCCATCATCTTGTCGTGCATGGCCTGCATGGCCTTCATCTGTTCTGAGTAGCCGGGCATGGTGGACATGCCGGTCTTTCCCATCATCGAGTTGCCGCTCGAAGCTTGAGTGGCTTGAGCGGCTGTCGTTGCGGCAGGATGGTGGCTGTCGTGTTGATCTTCAGTTGCGGCGCAGGCGGACGCGACCAGTGACGAGATTGAAATGGCGGCAATGATTGAAAACGAGCGAGCGAATGTCATGGAAGACTCCTTGAGAGATGGTGGTTGGTTGTGGTTGGTGAAGATTGACTCTCGCTAGCGCGACGCGTGCGCCGATGCCGGCAAGAGCTTCGAGCTTGGACTCCGAACCGTGGTACAGAGTCAAGTCGAACTTGGAGGAGGGCAACTGGCGTGGAGCGCACGGCTCCGCACCGGTCGTCCAGCAGGCGCTACAACGCCAGTCGCGAGTAGCGGATTCGCAAGGGCAGGGCCAGCCGCGGGGGCGGTTCTGTGCCAGGTCGGTCGATGTTCAGCGATACGGACGCCTCGACGGCGTGCCATGCCAAGTACGTCGGCGGCACGATGCCTGCGTCCGTGAGGTCGATGCTCGACGTCCAAGTGACCAAGCTCTTCGTGCCGTCGTCGCAGACTTTCAGACACGGCGCCTTTCCCGGATTGCCGTGACCATCTTCGTCGTGATCAGGCACGACGCCCAGGTGACCTGCCGACACGACGGGCGGCGCGCCGGAAGCGGCAGGCTCGGACGTGGCAGCGTGCCCATGAGTTCCTTGTGGCTGCAGAACGCAGGCGTTGGCCCAGCCCACCGATGTCGCGAACAACCACACCAGCAGCGCCGCGATGGCGGTGGTGCGTTTGAAGCGGCGTTTCGCGAAAGGCATCATTGCTGTGTCAAAACACGTGGCTCATGTTAGCCATCGGCCCCGAGGGAACAATGACATGTATCAACGTGCCCACTGCGTAGAGTGCGGTGCCACCTGATAGTCTGATCGCATGAAGCAAGTCGGTACATCGAGCGCTACGGTCGGGCCTCTGACGATTGGGCGTCTTGCTAAGGCAGCGCATGTCGGGACAGAGACCATCCGCTACTACCAGCGCCGAGGCTTGCTGCCGTTGCCTCGCGCCTCGGGGGCAGTGCGCCACTACCCGCCCGACCTGGTGAGTCGGATCGGCTTCATCAAGAGGGCCCAGGGGCTCGGCTTTTCCTTGGACGAGATTGGCACGTTGCTCGATCTGGCCGACGGGCGCAATCGCCGAGCCGTGCAAACGGTTACTGCGACGCGTCTCGCAGAAATCGGAATGAAGCTCGACGGACTGTCGCGGATGCAACATGCGCTGGCTGAACTGCTTCATCTGTGCCGAACAACGGGGCAAACGCAGCCCTGTCCCATCATCGAGGCTCTCGTCGGGCCCGCAGCGGCGAGCTGAGATCGCAACGGCGTTCAATTGACATCGATCGTTCCCAACATGCCGGCGTCTTTGTGGCCCGGTATCAGGCAGGCATAGCTCACGGTGCCGGCCTTCGCGAATTGCCACACGATGCCGCCGCGCTGACCCGGGGCCAGGGTGATCTGGTTCGCTTCCTTGTGCACCATCCCCGGCATCTTCTTCATCATCGCGGCATGCTCGTCGATCTCTTCAGCCGTTCCGATCACCATTTCGTGCGGCGTCTGTCCCTTGTTGACGATGAAGAAGCGCACGGTCTCGCCGGCCTTCACGCTGATCTTGTCGGGTGTGAAACGCATGTTGTCGTGCATCTCGACCGCGATGGTGCGATCCGCCTTCGCAGGGTCTCCCGCCATACCGGCGGTGGACGCATTCATGTCCGCGTGCATTCGAGCCATGTCGTGGCCTGCCGGCGCCGACGCGCTCATTGCTGCCTCGCCTTGGGCGTCGTGGCCGCTGGCCGCAAATACAAGCGTAGGCAGCAAGGCGACCGACAGCACCGCAAGGGCTGATTGGAACTTCGTCATTTCATCATCTCCGATAAGTTGCGAATTTCAGGCCGCCTGTTTGCGAGGCGAGGTCGACAAATCTCAGAACCAGAATCGCACACCGGCAACAAAGGAGGTCTCGCGCGTCTTCTCGCCAGCGGCTTGCGCCAGATCCGCGGTCCGGCCGAACTTGCCACCCCACGCGACGCCGATGTAGGGCGCGAACTGCCGTGTGACTTCATAGCGCAGGCGCAACCCCACGCTCACATCCGACAGCCCGCTGCCGATGCCGTTTTCCACGTCTTCCTTGCCGTACAGGTTCATCTCGGCGCGCGGCTGCAAGATCCAGCGCTGCGTGAGCAGTAGTTCGTACTCGGCGGATGCGCGCAAAGCCGTGCGCCCATCGTTTCCGACGTAGCCGGTGACGTCCAGCTCGAACCAATACGGTGCGAGCCCTTGCACGCCGAAGGCCAGCCAGTTGCGGCTCGGTCCTTCGCCGCTGTCATTGCGAATGCCCAACTGGGTATCCCAGTAAATGGCGACGGCGTGCCCCCACAACAATTCGGTGCGCGCATCCAGTAGCTCGTCGCTAGTAAACGCACCTTCGGCCTTCAACACCAGGCGGTTGTAGGAATTGCCGAACCAGGCGATCGCGTCATAGTCGCCCGTACCCGGAGTGGTATCGACCCATTCAAGCCGGTCGACGAGCAACGATGCGAAGTTGTGCTCGTCGGCGAGTCGCAATTGGCGCGGCCCGGGCAGGGCGTAGGGCCCGGAGTCCAGGGTGTAGCCACCTGAATAGGCGTTGGGATCGCGCGCGTCCGCGGGTGCCGGCCCGCCTTGCATCTGCATGTCCCCGTGCTCCATGGGGGTGCTGGCTGCCGCGGAAGCCGCCGGTGGCGTCATGGGTGGCGGCGATGACGTCGCCGAGGCATCCGCCGGGGCTTCGTGGTGCCTAGCGTGTCCGGCCTGTGCATCGTTGTCGGAGGTTGCGGCGCAAGCGCTGGTGGAAATGAATGTGGCAGCCATCACAGAAAGGGCCGTCGGCAGCACTACCGCGGCCATGCTCCAGCTGGCGCGTCGGGTTCGCGTTGCGGGCTTCATGCGACCACCACTTCGCGGAACATGCCCGCGTCCATGTGAAGCAGCAGGTGGCAATGCCAGGCCCAACGACCGAGTGCATCAGCGGTGACGAGGTAGCTGACGCGTTGCGCCGGCTGCACCGGGATCGTGTGCCGACGTACCTGGAAGCGTCCGTCGGGTTGTTCCAGCTCGCTCCACATGCCGTGCATATGCATCGGGTGCGTCATCATCGTGTCGTTCTGCAGGATGACGCGCACCCGTTCGCCGTAGCGCAGCGCCACCGGCGTGGACTTGCCGAACTCGAGCCCGTCGAACGACCAGGTGTAGCGCTCCATGTTGCCGGTCAGGTGAAGTTCGAGCTCGCGTTCCGCGCCACGCGGGTCTATCGGACCGCCGACGGTGTGCAAATCGTTCAGCGTGAGCACGCGGCGACCGTTGTCCCGCAGACCCACACCCGGGTCGTCGAGATTCGTGCGCGGCATATCCACTCGCATGTCCGTGCTAGGCCCGTATTCGGTTCGCGCGTGGCGGACCCGGGTACTTGGCGCATTGCTCGCCGCGCCCATGCCTCCCATCGCATGCTGGCTGTGGTCCATCGCCATTGCGCCGTGATTCATCCCCGGCATCGAGGCCACGGAGCCGTGGTCCATGCCCTGCATACTTGGCATCGCGCCGTGATCCATGCCCGGCATGTTGGCCATCGACCCATGGTCCATTCCGGGCATGTTGTCCATCGAGCCGTGATCCATTTTAGGCATGCCCGCCGCGCCTGCCATGCTGCCCATCATGTCGGCCATGCTCAACGGCTGCGCTGCGTCGAGCGCCGGCACATTCGCGGACAAGCCTTCGCGAACGGCCAGCGTGCCGCGCGCGTAGCCGGTGCGGTCCATCGATTGCGCAAACACGGTATAGGCGTCATCGACTGGCCGCACCAGGACATCGTAAGTTTCGCCAGGACCGAAGCGGAATTCGTCCACTGTGACGGGCTCGACATCTTGGCCATCGGCTTGCACGACGGTGAGCTTCAGCCCGGGGATGCGCACGTCATAGAAGGTGTTGGCCGCGCCGTTGATGAAGCGCAGGCGCACCCATTCACCCGGGCGGAACAGGCCCGTCCAGTTGCCGGCCGGCGTCGTGCCGTTCATCAGGTAGGTCAGCGTCGCCGCCGACACGTCCGCGAGGTCGGTCGGGTTCATGCGCATCTGGTTCCACATGCGGCGCTTGGCCAGTGCGGTATTCAGCCCGCTCGTCGACACGTCACGAAAGAACTCCGGCGCGGTCGGCTGGTTGAAGTTGTAGTAGTCGCTCTGCACCTTGAGTTTGGGCATGAGGCCCGCAGCGTCGTCGGTCCAGTCCGACAGCAGCACGACATGCTCGCGTTGCGCGCGAATCCGTTCGCCGTCCCGCGGCTCGACGACGATCGCGCCGTACATGCCGGTCTGCTCCTGCGTGCCGGTGTGGGAGTGATACCAATAGGTGCCGGATTGCTCGACCTTGAACCGGTAGGTGAAGGTCTCGCCGGGCGGTATGCCGGCGTAGCTGATGCCTGGGACACCATCCATCTGGAAGGGCAACAAGATGCCGTGCCAGTGAATCGAACTCGGTACCGGCAGGCGATTCGTGACGCGAAGCGTGACCACGTCGCCCTCGCGCCAGCGAAGGATTGGGGCGGGGATCGAGCCGTTGATCGTGGTCGCCGTTCGCGGCGTGCCGGTGAAGTTGACTGCCGACGCGCCTATTTCCAGAGCGAACTCCGTGCCCCTCAACTCCGGTTGAGCCTGGGCTGTTTGAGCTTGAGCCGGCCGCGAAAAGCGAGCAAGGCCCATCAGTACGCCGCCTGCCGCCAGACCTTGCACGAAACGGCGGCGGCCCGGTCTCGGATGAAGGATTGATCGCTCTTGATTGTGAATCATCTGCTGTGCTTTGTAATGACGCCTCTCTGGAAGCAGCCATGGTGCCGCACCAAGACTCACGGGAAGATGACCGCTGCATTACATCGATGTCATCTCCCGGTCACCTCTGTGTTGGCCGTAGCGACTAAATTGAGTGCTACGCCAAGGGCAAGTGCCCTACACGGCCGGCAACCAAGGGGTAGGCGATGAGGCTTCTGGTAGTGGAGGACGAAGGCAGGATCGGCGACTACCTTCAACAGGGGCTGGGCGAAGCCGGCTTCGTGGTCGATCTCGTCGACAACGGAAGCGACGGCCAGCGCCTGGCAATGACCGAGGACTACGATCTGATGGTCCTTGACGAGACGCTGGCCGAGGTCGACGGCCGGCGCATTGTTCAATCGTTGCGGCGAGCCGGCCGATGCGTGCCCGTCCTGCTCCTGACCGAATGCAACGCTCTGGCTCGAGGGGCCGGGGAATTCGAACCGGGTAAAGACGGTTACCTGATCAAGCCATTCTCGTTCTCGGAGTTGTTGGCGGGGGTGCGCGCGATGCTTCGACGGGGCGATATGCTCGTTCCGTGCGATCGCCTCGAGGCGGCTGACCTTGTTCTGGATCTGGCGTATCGACTTGCTACGCGTGCAGGCCGGCTGGTCAGTCTGACGCCCGACGAGTTCGCGTTGCTTGAACTGTTGATGCGCAGCCAGGGCGAAGTGTTGCCGCGCTCGCTCATTGCCGCGCGTGTGTGGGGCATGAGCTTCGACTGCGATTCGAATGCTGTCGACATTGCCGTTCGTCGGCTGCAGGCGAAGATCGACGACGGATTCGAACCGCAGCTGGTACGGACAGTACGTGCGATGGGCTACGTACTGACCCGACCTGACAAGATGTGAACGCTTCGCGCGCCAGGCACTGCCGCATCAGCCGGAAAAACATGGCCCATCCGGGCATTCTTTCGAAGTTCCACACAATCAACTAAAGGGCAATCCATGAGCACCACGCTGATCGTCATTCTGGTCGTCATCGCACTGG
>JBDTSN010000074.1:0-7620 GCA_039931145.1 Burkholderiales bacterium
CGCGCTCACCGTCATCTCGTTGCGCGTGAGGGTGCCGGTCTTGTCGCTGCAGATCGTCGTCGTCGAGCCGAGCGTCTCGACCGCCGAGAGACGGCGCACGATCGCACCGCGCGCCGCCATGCGCTGCATGCCCACGGCGAGCGCAATCGTCATTGCCACCGGCAGACCTTCAGGCACCATCGACACCATCTGGCTGATCGCCACCATCAGCACATCGGCAATCGGCAACTTGCGCCATACGCCAAGCAGCACGACGACTGCGAACAAGCCGATCGCAGCGGCTACGAGCCAGCGGCCGAACTGCTCGAGGCGCGCCTCGAGCGGCGTCGGCGGCTCGATCGCGGCTGCGGTCAATTCGGCGATGTGGCCGACCTCGGTGCGCGCGCCGGTGGCGACGACGACCGCGCGCGCGCGCCCGGCGCTGACGAAGGTACCTGAATAGACCATGCCGTGGCGATCTGCGAGGCCGGTCGCTTCGGGCTGCGCCGCCACGGCCTTGGCGACGGGCAACGATTCACCGGTCAACGCGGCTTCGGCCATCTGCAACTGCGCCTGCTCGATCAGGCGCGCGTCGGCGCCGACCGCATCGCCCGCGGCAAGCAGCAGGATGTCACCGGGCACCAGCTCGCGCGCCTTGACCTGTGCCTCGTCGCCATCGCGCAGTACGCGCGCGTGCAATCCGGCCAGACGGCGCAACGCCGCCATCGAGCGTTCGGCACGCCCCTCCTGCGCCGCGCCGATGATCGCGTTGACGAAGATCACGAGCAGAATGACTGCCGCATCGGCGTGATGACCCAGCGCCGCCGCGAGCGCGGCGGCGACGAACAGGATGTAGATCAGCGGGCTCTTGAACTGGCGCGCGAAGATGCGCCACAACGGACGTGGCGGCGCCTCGGGCAGCGTGTTCGGCCCATAGCGTGCAAGGCGTTGCGCCACGGCCGCAGCATCGAGCCCGCGATCGGCGGCGACGTCACATGCGTCGAGCGCGTCGTCAGGCAAGAGCGTGTGCCACGCAATTGCATGCTCATGCGCATGCAGCGGGTCTCGGGGCTGGGGATCTGCCTGCATCGGAGTGTGCATCGTAAGCCGGCATACGGCGCCTCGATGGATTCGCCCGAATCGCCTGCGTGCAGGCGCGCCTCGGGCGCTGACAGCTCAGCCTTGCATTCCGTGCAAAGGCGTCTAACTGCGCACGAACGGCGTCTGGTAGAGCCAGACGTGGCGTCCGTCGATGCCAGACAGTCGGGCTTGCGGTACGAGGCCGACCGCCTCGAACTCCAGGCTCACGAGCCAGGCGCCGAGGCGTAATTCGGCTTCGGCCTTGGTGGCGGCGCGCGCCATGCTTTCGGGGCGCTGGAAGAGGTAGACGAGGTCGTAGGCCGACCAGTCGGCGGCCCAGATATCGCCGCGCGACACGCTCGAATCACCGCAGCGCAAGGCACAGATCCAGCGCAGCGGCCAACTCCATTCGATGCCGCCGATCAAGGCCTGTGGATACTCGCGTCGCAATTCGCGCAGGCCGTCGCCGACGCCGCAGCCAAGGTCGACAATCCGTGCCGTGGCTGGCAGCGGGGCGCTCTTCGCCAGTCCGCTGAGCGCGCCAGTGGGTGTCGGAAACAGCGGCGCATCGCGCCAGCTTCGCAGTGGATACAGCGCCGCCAGCAACGCCATCGGCAGCAGCCACACCCAGGCCGGCAGCGCGAAAGCGCAGCTTGCTGCCAACCAGGAAAGCGGGAAGCCCACTGCGATAAACCGGCGACGCCACGGCGTCGCCGCACGCAGCGCGGCCAGCGCGCTCGCGCAGCTTGCAACCGTGCCCGCAGCCCACGGCGGCGCGCCGCTCCCGATCATCGTCAGGTGGATCGCCCAGGCCGCGGCCCAGACGAGCAGTGCGGGAAACGGCCACGTGAACAGCACGAAGCCCGGCACCTGCGCCGCACGCTCCGCAGCGGTGGACATGGCTAGAACTGGAACGCCAGCCGCAACCCACCCCAATGCCGGCCGTTGACGCTGATCGGCGCCGCGGCTTCCTTCATCAGCACGAACTGGCCGTTGCCCATATCGCGCCGGTAGGTCTGCAGTAAAAAGGGTCGCCGATTCCGCGCCGACGCGAGGCCGGTGCGATCGTTGAAGATGCGACGGAAGCGACTGTTGAGCGTGTTCCACGCGACTTCGCGCGACCGTTGCGGCTGGCAGTACTTGCGATTGTGGGTCGGCACGTAGCCGTTGCGATCGACCGCGATGCAGAACACGACCCGGCCCGACAGGCCGAGCACGCGCTCCTGCACCTGCGGCAAGAGGCGATCCGTGAGATCGCAGAAACGGGCCGTCACCTGTGCCGGTTCGGTGCCCGGGATCGGCTTGTAGTTCTCGTCGAACAGGTCGGCAACGCTGATCGTGCCGGTGCGTAGTGCGTCTTCCAGCAGCTTGCTGACTTGCCCCGCGGTCTCCATCGCGGCCGTGATGTAGGGCGTGTCCTCGGTCTCGACACCGCAGTTGGCGACGAGCTCGATCAGGTGTTCGGAGACTTTGAGGAACGCCTCGCTGCGCAGCACCGCGGCGTCGAGCGCGCGCGTCGTGCGGTGCATCTCGCCTTCGATCGTCGCCATCTGCGCGTTCAGCCCGGCGCAGACCGTGCCACTCTGGCCGGCGGCATCCGTGATGCGGGCGACACCGCTGTCGACCTCTGCCAACGCGGTGTGAAACGCACCCTGCCTGGCCTGGCCGGGACGCGCCTCGATCTCGTGCGCGAGCGCGGCGATACGCTTGTCGAGGTCGCCGACCGTGCTCATGATCTGCTTGGACGAGGCCTCGACCTTGCCCGCCAGGTCCTTCACCGCGTCGGCGACGACGCCGAAGCCGCGCCCCGCATCCCCAGCGCGCTTGGCCTCGACCGACGCGTTGAAGGCGACGAGCCTCGTCTGCAAGGCGATCTGGGTGATGACGCCTGCCGCATCGGCGACATCGCGCAGGTTGTCGACGATCCCCGCCACTTCGCGGCCGACGTCCTCCACCGCCTGGCGTGCGCGCGAGACCGCCGAAAGGCTCTCGCTCGTCTCGTTGCCGATGACCTGCTGTGAGCGCGTGATCTCGTGCAGTTGCTGCGTCAGGGCAGCCATCGCGCGCTCCTGCGAGGCGGAAGCCTTTTGCGTGTCGTCGAGCAGGCCGCGCACTTCGGCCGCGTCGCGCCCCATAAGAGAAGCCTGCTTGCCGATGCTCTCGATTGCGTCGCGCATGTCGGGATGGGTGGCTTCGGGGGTCGCATCCACCGGTTCGGCGGGCGCCGTCCGGGTGCGCTTGAAGGCTGAAAACATCGTCAAACCTCGTCAGCGTTAGTCACAGCCGATATCGGCACATTCGGCGCGATCTTCACCACCGATCCCCGCCCGTCGAGCGGACGTGCTGCGCACCGCGAGTCACCACTCGCGCAGCTTGACGCGCAGCCGAGCGATCGACTGGCTGTGAAGTTGGCAGACGCGGCTCTCGGTCACCTTGAGCACGGCCGCGATTTCCTTCAGGTTCATGTCGTGCTCGTAGTACATGCTCATGACGAACTGCTCGCGTTCGGGCAGCGTCTTGATGCCGTCCACCAGCGCTTGGCGCATGCGCTGGTCGCGCAGCTGTTCGAGCGGGTCGGCACCCTCGTCGACAACGTGGCGATCGAGGAAGTCAGCGTCACCTTCGTCGCCCGACATGTCTTCCAGGTACACGAGCTGCGTGCCGCGCACCTTGCCGAGCAGCTCCTGGTAGTCGGCAAGCGTCAGGCCCATTTCCTTGGCAATCTCGCTTTCGACCGGCGTGCGCCCGAGGCGCTGCAGCAGCTTGTGCAGCGCCGCTTCGATCGCGCGCTGGTGCTTGCGCGTGCCGCGCGAGAGGTAGTCGTTGCCGCGCAATTCGTCGAGCATCGCGCCGCGGATGCGTTGCGTCGCGAAGGTCTCGAACTGCACGCCCTGCCCGGCGTCGAAGCGGCTGAGCGCATCGGTCAGGCCAATCATGCCGACCTGGATCAGGTCGTCGATCTCGACGTTCGCGGGCAGCTTCGCAATCATCTGGTGGGCGAGACGTCGCACGAGCGGGCTGTACTGCTTGAGCATCGAATTGACGTCGAGTTGGCCTTTGGCGGTGTACATGGGTAGCGGCTCCGGGGAAGTCAATTCAGGACAGGTGTGGGTTCGTCGCGGGTCGCGGCGGCAACGGCGGTGGTGCGCAGCGGGTCACGCAACACCGCGCGCGCCAGGCGGCTCAAAGCGGCAGGCAGCGGATCGGTTGGGCGACAGGCGGGATCGACGATCGCCCAACCGTCGAGGACGGCGCCGAGAAAGTTGTCGGCGCAGATTGAGATCTGTTCGGCGATCCGCGCCGCGCGCGGCGACGTGGGCGCCGCTCCAAGCACAAGGCCGAAGACCATCATCCTGGCCCGCAGCGCGAGCAACTTCATCGCCGCATAGGCGTGCGTCACGCTCGCCGGATGATCGTCGGCGATCAGCAGCGGGCGCAAATGGCTCGTGAGGGTCTGGCGCGCGAACATGCGCGACAGATCACTTGCGCCGGCATGCACCAGAATGACGTCGGCACGCGGTGCGGCATCGACGAGCGCCTGCAGAAACGGCGCCGTCGAGCCCTGTGAATCAATGTGGCGCAGCGGCAAGGTGCGCGCCGCGAGGTAGCTCAGTTCAGGCGACAGGCGCTCGATGCACTCGGCCAGGCCCATCACCGAGAGTTCGTCAGGCGCCGGCGCGCGCTCGCAGGCGTCGACCAGCAGCGTCGTCGCGCCCTCGTCGGCGAACGCACTGCACAGGCGCTCCAGCAGCGCGCCCGAGAACGCGACGTGCGGGTTCGAGACGAGCGGCACGAGCCTGACGCCGCCCTGCGCAAAGAGCCGCCGCAGGCCGTGCGCCTGATCCGGCGGCGTCGGCAGCGTACCCCGCTTGCGCGCGTCGTTCATCGTCGTCGCCGTGGTCATCGTCATCGTCGAAGCCGAATCCAGCTTCAGCCCGCGAAGGCAGCCACTGGGCCGCCAAACGTGCGTTGCGGAGCGGCGAACACGAGGCTCACTTCGTTCGAGTCGAGCCGATACGCGGCGCCGGTCTGCGCACGAAGCGCGCGGTGCACAAGCGCGTGCGCCGACAGGCGGTGCCAGTCCTCCGGCACACGCTGGCCGTTGGCGACACCGACGACCTTCAGCTTGTGGCGGATCATCGCGTCGAGCGCGGGGCCGAGCTTGACGGCCTCGTCGAGCTTGGAGAGCACGACGCCCTCACAGCTCGCCGCACGGTAGGCGTGCAGCACGTCCTCGATCGTCTCGCCTTGGGCCGACGAATTGATGACGAGCAGGCGCTTGACGCTGCGATGGGCGAGCATGTCGAGCAGCTCGCGCGTACGGCTGTCGCGCTGCGCCATGCCGGCGGTGTCGATCAGCACCATCTTCTTTGCCGACAGCAGATCAAGCAGGTCTTCGAGCGAGCTGCGGTCATGCGCGGTGTGCACCGGCACGCCGAGGATACGGCCGTAAGCGCGCAGTTGCTCGTGCGCAGCGACACGGTACGCGTCGAGCGTGATGAGGCCGAGTTGCGTCGCGCCGTGCTTGGTCGCGAACGCGGCGGCGAGCTTCGCCGTCGTCGTCGTCTTGCCGACACCCGTCGGGCCGACGAGGGCGAACACGCCGCCCTGGTCTTCGAGCGCGCGCTCGGCTTCGCCGGTCAAGAGATTGCGTTCCAGCACGCCCTCGACCCAGGCCGCGTCGTCGGCCACATCGGCGGGAAGACCGACCGAGAGCTTGCGGATCAGTGCCGGCGAGAAGCCGCCGTCGAGCAGCCGCTGTGCGAGGCGCGCCTGCGCCGGCTGGCGCTGGAGCTTTTCCATGAAGGCGAGCGCGCCGAAGCGGTCTTCGATCAGGCCGCGCATGGCGCGAATCTCGTCGAGCACGCCTTGCTGGTCGCGCGACGTGTGCGCGGCGACATCATCGGCAAGCGCGGGGGCGTCGTGCCAGCGCGGTTCGGCTTCATGGCGTGGCGCGGACGCGGCCGTTTGAACCAAGGTCTCACGCAAGACCGGTGGCTCACTCGGCGCGGGCGCGATCGGATCGAATGCAGTCGTCGGGTGCACGGTGGCGCCACGCGCGGGAGCAGGCTCTGCCAGTGACTCAGTCGTCACCACCTGGGGCACGGCCTGGCGTCGTTCCGGGCTCAATGCCGGCGCGACTTTCGCAGCCGTCGCTTCGATCGCCGCCTGGCGGCGGCGCAGCATGCGTTCACGCACGTAGTCCTGGAACGACAACGTGCTCATCGTCAGGCGCGCAACGTCGGCCTCGACCGGCACGTTCTCGTCCAGGGTCGGTTCGATCCGTTCGCGCGACGCGTGGCGCGTGGCCGCGCGTGCCGGTGTGGGTTCGGGTACGGCGGCAGCGATCGTGGCCGTGCTTGCCGAACTGCGCGCGCGCCCGCTTCCCGTCGCGACGATGGGCGTAGGGATGGATGCAGTGGGTGCTGCCGGCGCTGCCGGTCTTGCGACCGGCGCGACACTGCGCTCGATCTGCTCGATCGCGCCAGGCGCCATCGCGAGCACCTCGACGCCTTCCGCGCAGGGCCGGGTCGACAGCACGACGGCATCGACGCCGAGCGCCTCGCGGACCAGCTTCAATGCGTCGCGCGAGTTGCGCGCGGTGTAGCGTTTGACGTTCATGCGGTGTCCCTGCAAATTCGATTCAACGTTGGCGCTGCGCCGTCGGGACGCGCCCGCGCGCTGCATGGCCTACCCTGCGGACAGACTGTTTCCCCGTTCATGCCACACCCCCGATCACGGAGCCGATGCGGATCGAATGCGTCTCCGGGATCTCGCTATGGCTGAGCACGCGCAAGCGCGGCGCGGCGCGCTTGAGGAGCCTCGCCATCGGCACCCGGATAGCATCCGGCACCAGCAGGCAGGCCGGCAGGCCGAGGTCTTCCTGGCGCTTGGCGGACGCCGCGGCGCTGCGCGACAGCGTGTCGGCAACCCCCGGGTCGAGGGCCGCACCGTGCGGGGAATTCAGCGCCTGCGAGACCATGCGCTCAAGCTCGGGTTCGAGCGCGATGACGTCGAGCTCTTTCGTCGGGCCATAGATCTGCTGCACGATCGCAGGCGCCAGATTGACGCGGATGCGGCGTGCGAGCTCGCCCGGGTCGGTGACGACGGCCGCGTGTTCGGCCAGGCTTTCGACGATCGAGCGCATGTCGCGGATGTGCACGCCCTCTTCGAGCAGCAGTTGCAGGATCTTCTGAAGGCTCGCGATTCCGACCATCTTGGGCACCACGTCCTCGATCAGTTTGGGCGCCAGCCGCGTCACGTGTTCGACGAGTTGCTGGGTCTCCACGCGGCCGAGCAAACGTGCGGCCTGCAGTTGCATCAAGTGTGAAAGATGGGTCGCGACGACGGTCGCGCAATCAACGACCGTAAATCCGCTCATTTGGGCCGCCTCGCGCTGGCGCTCCTCGATCCACACCGCCGGCAGGCCGAACGCGGGGTCGGTCGTCGCGGTGCCGATCAGCGGCTGCGTCGCGCCGCCCGGGTTGATCGCGAGCAGCATGCCGGGGAAGGCCTCGCCCTCGCCGACGATCGCGCCACGCAGGGTGAGGCGGTAGGCGC
>JBDTSN010000075.1:0-7611 GCA_039931145.1 Burkholderiales bacterium
GCGACCTGGCCGGTGAAGATCGCGAGCGGGAAGTTCCACGGGCTGATGCAGGCGATCGGGCCGAGCGGCTTGTGCGTCGCGTTGTCAAAGTCGCGCCGTACCTGCTGCGCGCAGTAGCGCAGGAAGTCGACCGCCTCGCGCACCTCGGAGACGCCGTTCGCACAGGTCTTGCCAGCTTCGCGCACGGCCAAGGCGATCAGCGCTTCGGTGTCGGCCTCGAGGTAGTCGGCCGCCGTCTCGAGTAGCGCGGCGCGTTCGGCCGGCGCGGTCGCGGCCCAGCGGGGCGCAGCTTGCGCGGCGCAGGCGATCGCCGCGTCGACCTCTTCGAGCGTCGCATCGCGCACGGTGCCGACTTCGTCGCTGCGGTCTGATGGATTCAGCAGCTTGTGCGTCGCGCCGGGGCTGTCGACTGGCGCATCGACGCCAAGCAGCGGCTCGGCCTGCCATTGCCGATCGCTGGACGTCGCCAGCGCGTTCGACAGCGATTGCAGCGTTACTTCGTTCGCCAGATCCAGCCCGCGCGAATTCACGCGGCCGGAGCCGTACAGCGCGCGCGGCAGTGCAATCGCCGGGTGCGGCAGGCCGATGCTGCCCTCCTTCTCCGCCAGTGCCAGCACGGTGCGCACCGGGTCTTCAACGAGCTCGGCAAGCGGCAGCTCGTCATCGGCAATGCGATTCACGAACGAGGTGTTGGCGCCGTTCTCCAACAGGCGCCGCACCAGGTAGGCGAGCAGCGTTTCGTGCGTGCCGACCGGCGCATAGATGCGGCAGGTGCGCCCCACCTTTCCTTCAGCCACCGATCCGACGACTTGCTCGTAGAGCGGCTCGCCCATGCCGTGCAGGCACTGGAATTCGTAAGCGTCATCCGCCGTCGCGCCCAGATCGAGTGCGATCTGGTGGACGGCCGCGAGCGTTTGCGCGTTGTGCGTCGCGAACTGCGGATACACCGCGTCCGGCGCGGCGAGCAGCTTGCGTGCGCAGACGATGTAGGCGACATCGGTGTAGGCCTTGCGCGTGTAAACCGGGTAGCCGTCCAGGCCGTCGAGCTGGGCGCGTTTGATCTCGCTGTCCCAGTACGCACCTTTGACGAGGCGCACCATCAGCCGGTGCCCGCTGCGCCGCGCCAGATCGACGAGCCAGTCGACCACAGCCGGGCAACGCTTCTGGTAGGCCTGGATCACAAAACCGATGCCGTTCCAGCCGGCGAGCGCGGGCTCGAAGCACAGGCGTTCGAGCAGGTCGAGCGAGAGCTCCAGCCGGTCCGCTTCTTCGGCATCGATGTTCAGGCCGATGTCGTATTGGAGAGCGAGCTGCGCGAGCTGGAAGAGGCGTGGATACAACTCGGCCATCACGCGCCGGACCTTGGCGCGGCTGTAGCGCGGGTGCAGCGCCGACAGCTTGATCGAAATGCCCGGCCCTTCGATCACTCCCTTGCCGGCCGCCGCGCGGCCGATCGCGTGGATCGCGTGTTCGTAGGCAGCCAGATAGGCTTGCGCGTCGCGCGCCGTCAGCGCCGCCTCGCCGAGCATGTCGTACGAATAGCGAAAGCCCTCGGCCTCGCGCGCGCGCGCATTGGCGAGCGCCTCGCGGATCGTCTCGCCGGTGACGAACTGCTCGCCCATCAGGCGCATCGCCATGTCGACGCCCTTGCGGATCAGCGGCTCGCCGCCGCGCGAGACGACTTTGCGCAGCGCGGTGGAGAGCCCCGTGTCACTGTGCGTCGCGACGAGCTTGCCGGTGACGAGCAAGCCCCAGGTCGCCGCGTTGACGAACAGCGATGGGCTGCGCCCGAGGTGCGCCTGCCAGTTGCTCGTCCCGATCTTGTCGCGGATCAGCGCGTTGCGGGTCGCCACGTCGGGGATGCGCAGCAGCGCCTCGGCCAGGCACATCAGCGCCACGCCTTCCTGCGAGCTGAGCGCGAACTCCTGCAGCAGGCTCTGCACCAGGCCGGCGCGCCCGCTGGCGCGCGCGCGCTCGCGCACGCCGGCGGCGATGCGCAGCGCGAGCGCTTCGACCTCGATGGTCTGCGCAGGCGTCAGCGTCGCCTGCTCAACCAGAGCGGGCAGCAGTTCAGGTTCGGGACGGCGCGTGGCGGCGCTGATCGCGCTGCGCAACGGTGATGTGGACAGTGCGGGCGTCAGCGGCGTGGGCATGGGGTTCCTGCACTTGGGGAATGTTCCTCAAGCGAAGTGTGCCAAGTTTGCAGGTGATGGTGCAGGAGATTCGATAACTGGCGCGCCAATGCAAAGTACGCCGAACAGGTTCTTCGGATCCACGGCTTGCGGCACGAACTCGACGACCGCACCGATGCCGAGTTCGGCCGCCGCATCGCGCACGAAAGTCAGCGCCGAATAGTCTTCGAGCGCGAAGCCGACTGAATCGAACACCGTCACCTGCGCAGCACTCGTGCGGCCTGGCTTTTCGCCCGACAGCGCACGCCAGAACTCGGTGACCGGGAAATCGGCCGGCATCTGCTGAATCTCGCCCTCGATGCGCGACTGCGGCTCGTATTCGACGAACACCGCCGCCGCTTCGAGCACGCCACGGTGCAGTTCGGTCTTGCCCGGGCAGTCGCCGCCGACGGCGTTCAGGTGCATGCCCGGCTCGATCATCTCGGGTGTGATGATCGTCGCCCGGTGCTTGTCGGCGGTGAGCGTGGTGACGACATCGGCGCCGCGCACCGCCTCCGCAGTGCTGGCGCAGACCGTCACCGCAAGGCCCTGGCCAATCAGGTTGGCGGCCAGCTTGGCGGTCGCGGCAGCGTCGACGTCGAACAAGCGAAGTTCGCGGATGCCGACGAGGTCGCGAAATCCAATCGCCTGGAACTCGCTTTGCGCGCCGTTGCCGATCAGCGCCATCACGCGGCTACCAGGGCGCGCCAGCTTGCGTGCGGCGGCGGCCGACATCGCCGCGGTGCGGATTGCGGTGACGATCGTCATCTCCGAGAGCAGGCGTGGCGCACCGGTCGCCACATCGGCCAGCACGCCGAAGGCCATCACCGTGGGCAGGCCATGGCGCGTGTTCGTCGGGTGGCCGTTGACGTACTTGAACGCAAAGTCTTTGGCGTCGGCGATCGGCATCAACTCGATCACGCCGTTGTCGGAGTGGCAGGCGACGCGCGCCGACTTGTCGAAATCGTTCCAACGCAGCAAGTTGCGCTCGATGCGGTTGGCGACGTCGGCGATGCAGGCCGAAAGACCCTTGCGCTGGACGATACGGATCATGTCCGGCACGCCGATGTAGACGGTTGTGGGGTGGTTCGTGTTCCGGTTCATGACGGGTGCTCCTGAAAGACTGAAGCCAGTCTCCCAGAGGCGCCGCTCAAGCGGAAGAGCGCACTTGGCGCGGGAGATGCGCGGATCCTGTCGAAATCGCAGCCGCAGCTGTCACTTTGCACAACGTTGCCGCAGTTCGACCGGCGAGCCGGTTCGAAGGCAATCCCTCACTTCGCGCAGTGCGCTCGACGATGCGTCGTTGGCAGAAGGAGTTTCGAGCGACGGTCGAGCTGCGCGCAGCTGCGTCTCGCTGAAGCGAGGATATACCCGGACGAGCAAGCGCCTGTAGCGCGCCGGGTCTAGCGCCTGGGCTTGTGGCGCTGAGCGAGCCAGTCCATCGGTGCCCGCTCTCGCGCGGGATGGCCTTCGGCAATGACTTCTTCGTCGGCGTTGAACTCATCGGCCGCGCCGAGGCTTGCTTCGAGGCCGAACGCCGTGCCCATGTCCGCCGGGTCGTCAGGCGCAGGCTTCGGTTCGCGGTTGACGAAACGGCGGAAGAATGAATTTTGCGTAGCCATGGCCATAACATCCTTCGCAGCAGGCGACTCGTGACCCGAGTGTGCGCCGTCTTACCCGCGCGCGAATGCGCAATCTGACACGCAATCGCCAGCCAGTTCGGATCGCCTTGTATCGGGCGCGGATAACAGTCCCCTGGCTTGGCGCGGCATACTCGCGACCAGGCAGTGCAAGCGCGGCAAATCCGCCGAGCGGCGCGGGCTCGACGTGAGGGCGGTGATGATCGAGAGTACGAAGCCTTGTACCTGTGGCGGCGCGCCACATCACCTGACGCGGCGGCGCCTGCTCGCGGCGACGGTGCTCGGCGCCTTGGGCAGCGTGCCGTTCGCCGGGCTGAGTTTCGCGGCTGCGCTGACGCACGAACAGCGCGACCGCATGACGCCCGACGAGATCATCGCGATGATGAAGCGCGGCAACGCGCGCTTTCGGCGCGGCGAGAAGGAGCCGCGCAACCTGCTGGCGCAGCAACGCGCAAGCGCCAAGGGCCAGTACCCGGCGGCCGTGATCCTGAGTTGCATCGATTCGCGCGCGCCCGCCGAGCGCATTCTCGACCTCGGCATCGGCGACATCTTCAACGCCCGCGTCGCCGGCAACATCGCGAACGACGACATCCTCGGCAGCCTGGAGTTCGCGTGCAAGCTTACAGGCGCGAAGGTCGTCCTCGTCATGGGCCACACTTCGTGTGGCGCGATCAAGGGTGCGATCGCGAACGCCGAGCTCGGCAACCTTACCGGGCTGCTGGCGAAGATCAAGCCGGCTGTCACCGCGACAGCGTATGTCGGCGAGCGCAGCGCGACCAACTACGCTTTCGTCGATCGCGTCGCGAAGACGAATGTCGAGATGACGATCGCCGACATCCGCCAGCGAAGCCCGGTGCTTGCCGAACTCGAATCGAAGGGCACGATTCGCGTCGTCGGCTCGATGTACGACTTGGAGACCGGCGCCGTACGCTTCGACGCCTGAATGACGGCCCCAAGCTCGCTTCGCTCGCGCCCCCCGAGGGGAGTTCGGCCGCCTTGGGAGCGGCCCGGCGGCGGCCGAGTGACGACCCCAAGCTCGCTTCGCTCGCGCTCCCCGAGGGGAGTTCGGCCGCCTTGGGGCGGCCCGGCGGCCGGCGAGTGAGATCAGCGCGAGCCGAACATCATCTGGCGTGCGATCGCTGACTTGAGCGGCGCGAGCGCCTGCAACGACGCCAGGCCCAAGCCGCGCGCCGCGCCGAGGCCGGGCAGTTGCCAGGTGAAGCTGCGGGCGAGGAAGTCGGTCGCGGCGATCATTCCCCAGCGGTCGGGTGCGCGCTTCCACTCCAGGCGGCGCAAGACGGCATCGATATCGGATCCTGTGGGATTTGCTGCAAGTGCGTGGACAAGCTCGAAGGTGTCGCGAAGGCCGAGGTTGAGCCCCTGGCCCGCCACCGGATGCAGCGTCTGCGCCGCGTTGCCGATGCGCACCGTGCGCCCTTCGACGAGCGTGCGCTCGGCGTTCAGGCCGAGTGCGAAATGCTTCAACGGCGAGACGCCGGTGAGCCGCCCGGCGGCGGGGGGGAAGATGCTCGCGAGCACCGTCAGGCGCTGCGCATCGTCCAGATCGCGCACCGGGTCGTCGTCGGCCGCGACACACCAGACGAGGGCCGCGCTGTGCTGCTTCTGCCCCGTCGCGCTCTCGCTCTTCAACGGCAACAGTGCGACCGGCCCCTGGCGCGTGAAGCGCTCGAATGCCGTGCCCGGTGTGCCGCCAACGATTTCGACCCGGCCGACCCACGCCGTCTGTTTGTAGTCGTGCACGATCGCCTTGCGCGCCTGGTCCGAGAACACGCCGCCTTCGGCGACGACAGCGAGGTCGAAGCGCTCGGCAATGCCGGCGTCGACCTCGACTCCTGCATCGATGTTCTTCAAGGCCACGACAGGCGTGCCGAAGCGGCTGCGCAGGCGCTGCGGTTCGCTTTCGACCGCAGCAAGCCAGGCCGCCTGCAACGGCGCGACGATCTCGCCGTAAGTGAGTACCGCGCCGAGCATCGGCACCGACTCTTCGCTGGCGCGGATGCGCAACTCGGGCTCGCCGAACGGCCCCCAGCTCGGCGGCTGCTGCGACACATGCACTTCGAGAATCGCCTGCGCGCGTTCTGCATTCCACGCTTCGAGCCGTTGCAGCAATTGCACGCTGCCGAGCGACAAGGCAATCGTGCGCGGATCGCGCGCGATGTCCACCTCCAGCGTGCGCGCATCGAACAAGGTGACCGCGGCTTGCGGCAGCGCTCGTGCGGCGTGCAGTGCGAGCGCGAGCCCTGCGGGGCCGGCGCCGATCACCGCCAGGTTGAGCGGTGGCCTCGAGACGGCAGCGTTGTTCGTCATACCGTCATTCTCCGCTGCCGGGCTTGGTCGCGCGACGCGGCGCGATGTCGCCCGTGTGGTGAGCCTAAAAGCGCAGCACGAACAGCGTGATCGCCGGGAACAGCACGAGCACAACGACACGCACCAGGTCGCTCGCGACGAACGGCCAGACACCGCGGTAGGTTTCGCGTATCGAGATGTCGGGCGCCATCGACTGGATGACGAACAGGTTCATCCCGACCGGCGGCGTGATCAGGCCGACTTCAACGACGATCAGGACCAGGACGCCAAACCAGATTGCCGTGTATTCCGGCGAAAGGCCGAAATCGAGCCCCGAAATCATCGGGAAGAAGATCGGGATCGTCAGCAGGATCATCGACAGCGAATCCATCACGCAGCCGAAGACGAGATAGAAGGCGAGGATCGCCCACAGCACGGCATACGGGCTCAGGCCGAGCGTGCCGACCCAGCCGGCAAGCTCCTGCGGCAATTGCGACAGCGCGAGAAAGCTGTTGTACGCGGCGGCGCCAAGCACGATCAGGAACACCATTCCGGTGCCGCTCGCGGTCGCCTCGAAGGAGCCGAGCAGCTTGTTGCGCGAGAAACCGCCGCGCAGCCAGGCGAGCAGCCCGGTCGCGACCGCGCCGACCGCGGCGCCTTCAGTCGGCGTGAAGATGCCCGTGTAGATGCCGCCGATGACGACCACGAAGATCAGCATCACCGGCCACACCGCGAGCAGCGCGTCGACTCGCTCCGGCCAGGGCATTGGCGCCATCGTGCCAGCCAAGCCCGGCTTGAGCCGAACGACGATCGCGATCACCGCCATGTAACCGAGCGCCGCGAGGATGCCCGGTATGAAGGCAGCGGCGAACATCTTGGCAATGTTCTGCTCGGCAAGGATCGCGTAGATGACGAGCACGATCGACGGCGGGATCAGGATGCCGAGCGTGCCGCCGGCGGCAAGCGCACCGGTGGCGAGGCTGCCGGCGTAACCTGCGCGGCGCAGCTCGGGCAGCGCGACCTGGCCCATCGTCGCCGCAGTCGCGAGCGACGAGCCGCAGATCGAACCGAAGCCGGCGCAGGCGCCGATCGCCGCCATCGCGACCCCGCCCTTGCGGTGGCCGAGGAAGGCCTCGGCCGCCTTGAACAGAGCGTGCGACATACCGCCGAGCGCGGCAAACTGCCCCATCAGCAGAAACAGCGGCACGATCGAGAGTGAATGCGTCGAAAACGTGCTGTAGGCGAGCGTCTTCATCTGATTCAGCAGCGGTGACACGCTGCCATAAACCTGCCACGAGCCGACAAGACCGATCGCGAGCATCGCCAGGCCGATCGGTACGCGCAGGAAGATCAGCACCAACATGACGGGAAACGACGCCGTCGCGAGCCAGAGCGGGTCCATCAATGCGCGCTTCCGGTCGAAGTGATACCTGCGGGTGGCGTGGCCAGGCCGAGCGCCTCGAGCAGCCGCCAGGCATAGGCGAGGCAACCGA
>JBDTSN010000076.1:0-7587 GCA_039931145.1 Burkholderiales bacterium
TCGGCCCCATCTCGGCGTCGAGCTCCATGCCGTTCTTGATCTTGAGCGCCTTCGCACGCTCGGCAACGAGCGGGATGATCGTGTCGGCGATGTCGCCGACGAACACCGCAACGCTGATCGCCATGCAGCGCTCGCCGGCTGAGCCGTAGGCGGCGCCGATCAGCGCATCGACCGTCTGCCCGATGTCGGCATCGGGCATCACAACCATGTGGTTCTTCGCCCCACCGAGCGCCTGCACGCGCTTGCCAAAACGCGCGCCGGTCTCGTAGATGTAGTTCGCGATCGGCGTCGATCCGACGAACGACACCGCCTTCACGTCCGGGTGCGCGAGCAGCGCATCGACGACCACCTTGTCGCCCTGCACGACGTTGAAGACGCCATCTGGCAGCCCGGCCCGCTTCAACAGATCGGCCATCAAGAGCGACGGCGACGGATCGCGCTCGCTCGGCTTCAGGATGAAGCTGTTGCCGCAGGCGATCGCGACCGGAAACATCCACATCGGGACCATGCACGGGAAGTTGAACGGCGTGATGCCGGCGACGACGCCGAGCGGCTGGCGCAGCGTCCAGTTGTCGATGCCGGTCGAGACCTGATCGGTAAAGTCGCCCTTCAAAAGCTGCGGAATGCCGCAGGCGAATTCGACGATGTCGATGCCGCGCGTGACTTCGCCCTGCGCGTCGGTGAAGACCTTGCCGTGCTCGGCAGTGATCATCGCGGCAAGCGTGTCGCGGTGTTCGTTGAGCAGCGCGAGGAAGGCGTTCAACACCCGCGCGCGGCGGATCGGCGGCGTGTCGGCCCAGGCCGGAAATGCGGTCTTGCCGGCAGCGACGGCAGCCGCCACATCGTCCGCCGTGCCAAGCACGAGTTCGCGGGCGACAGCGCCTGTGGCCGGGTTGTAGACAGGTTGGCGCCGCGCGCCAGGGCTGCTGACGATGCGCCCGCCGATGTGGTGACCGATCTCGGCGGTGGCGGTGAAGGCTTGGGGTGCGCCCATGGTGTTCTCCTGTGGTTCGTCTTCAATGATCAATGACGGTGTGGCCGACCGCGATCGCAGTCGCCGCGCCATCCCGCAATCATGCCTTGGCGCTCGGTCGCTCGGCAATCCGGTCGCGCCACGCCTGCAAATGCGTGAGGCCGTCGTCGCCGGCCTTGAACTTCAACAGGCCACGTGCGAATTCGAGCACGCAAAACGCGGTGATGTCGGCGATCGTGAAACGCGCGCCGGCAACGAAGGGCTGACCCGCGAGCACACCGTCAAGCCAGCGCGCGGCGTCGCGCGCCTTCTCACCCTGCGAGCGGCCGAAGTCCGGGAACTGCGGCTGCTCGAGCGGCGCGAGGCCCGGATGCGTGTGGCGGATTGCGTTCGCGAAATAGGCGCCCAGGTAGAACTCGATGTGCCGGTCGGCCATCTCGATGAACGCGCGCTCCTCGAAGTCTTTGCCCATCAGGTTCGGTTCGGGCTGCAGACCTTCAATGTAGGTGCAGATCGCACGCGTCTCGGCGAGCGCGCGGCCATCGTCAAGTTCGAGCACGGGAACGCGCGACATCGGGTTCTTGGCGCGAAACGCCTCGCTGCGGTGCTCGCCTGCGTTCAGGTCGACTGTCACTTGCTCGATGTTCGAGATGCCCTTTTCAGCGAGGAACATCTGCACGCGGCGCGGGTTCGGCGCGCGGGTTGCAACGTAGAGCTTCATCGGTGTCCTTTCATTGCTGGCGACTCACGACTCCCTTGTGCGTGGGGCGCGTGACTGTCCGGTCTCGACGAGTTTGCGCGCCTCCTCGGCGAACTGCTTTGCGTTGTCGCCATCGGTTTCATCCGCGAGGCTCATGCTCGATGGCGGCTTCAGGATGCCGGCCTGCACCGCCGGCCGCGCGCGGATCGCGCCCAGCCAGCGTTGCAGGTGCGCCAGGCCATCGACCTCGACACCCGACCAGCGGTGCGTGCGCACCCAGGCCCAGTTGGCAATGTCGGCGATCGAGTAGTCGCCTGCAAGGTATTCGTTGTCCTTCAGCCGCGTATCGAGCACCTCGAACAGGCGCCGGCATTCGCCCTGGTAGCGGTCGATCGCGGGCTGAATCTTCTCTGGGAAATAGCGGAAGAACACGTTCGCCTGCCCCATCATCGGGCCGATGCCGCCCATCTGGAACATCAGCCATTGCATCACCCGCGAACGGCCCTTCGCGTCGGCGGGCATCAGGCGGCCGGTTTTTTCGGCCAGATAGACAAGGATCGCGCCGGATTCGAACACCGCGAAGTCTTCCGCATCGCGATCGACGATCGCCGGGATGCGACCGTTCGGGCTGATCGCGAGGAACGCGGGCGTCTTTTGCTCACCCTCCGAAAGTTGCAGCGCGTGCACCGCATAAGGCAGCGCAAGCTCTTCGAGCGCGATCGAGATCTTGTACCCATTGGGCGTGGCGGCGGTATAGAGATCAATCATGTGGGTGCTTCGATCGTGCTGGCGAGACTCAAGTGGAACAGAACTCGCGCTTCAGGTGGCACCCGACCCATGGCAGACCGCCTCGACGTTGTTGCCATCGGTGTCGAGCACGAGGGCGCCGAAGTAGTTCGGGTGATAGCGCGCGCGCAACCCCGGCGCGACAATGCGGGCGTGAACCCGCGCCCCACGCCTGCTGCCAGGCCGCTGACCGAAGGCAATATCGACCGCCTGCAGACAATGCTCGACGCGGTGCCTGCACCGCTCGATCCGCTCGACGTGTGCATGCTCGATGGCTACCTGTGCGGCGTGCTGCTGCAGCCGCAACCGGTTCCACCCGAGCGCTGGCTGCGCTTCGTGACCGACAGCGACGGACGCGCATTGCCGGCGGGCTTCGATTACAAGCCACTGCACGCGCTGGTGCGGCGCCGGCATGCAGAGCTGGCTGCGGCGATCGAAGGAAGGCAGTGGTTCGACCCGTGGGTTTTCGAGCTCGGCGAGCCCGACGACGCCGATGCGATCACGCCTCGCGCCGCCGGGCCTGCCGTGCCAGTCGCCGACGCCGATCTCGAAATCGATGAACAAGACGCGAGCCCCGCATCGCAGGCCGTCTATCCGTGGGTCGCCGGCTTCGCGCTCGCGATGGCGCATTTCCCTGCGCTGATCGCGCTCAATTCGAAGGCACTCACCGCACCGCTCGCACTGCTCTACCGCCACCTCGAAGCCGACAACCTGGAAGACGCCGACGAGTTGCTCGCCGAGATCGAGACACTCGCGCCGCCCGACGACATGTCGCAAGCCGTTGAAGAGCTGGTGCGCGCAACGCTGCTGCTCGCCGACGTTGCGCGCCCACGACCCGTCGCTGCCCACCTGCGCGGCCACGCCCCGCGCGCGACGCGCGGCGCGCCACGCCCGCGATCATCCCGGCGCTGAAGCGCTGGCCGTCAGGCCGAAGCGGCGCGCCGCGTGCAGCGCGAGCCCGTTCGCCACGCTCGCGAAGCGGTCGCCGCGTACCGCCTGCGCAGCGGGAAACTGTGCCGCAATGCGCTCCGCCAGCAGCCGCAGACCGGTCGAGCCGCCGGTGAAGTAGAGCGCCGCGATGCGCTCCGGCGCGAGCCCGGCGTGGGCGACGGTCGCGCGCGCTGCATCGGCGATGCGTGCGATGTCATCATCGATCGCGCGCAGCGCCTGCGCTTCGCTCAAGCCCACGTGAAGCCCGGGCTCGACGAGGTCGAGTGCGATGCGCGTTTCCCCGCCATCGGCGACGGCAATCTTCGCGTTTTCCGCGCGCGCGACGAGTTCGTGGCCGAGCCGTTCGGTGATCACCTTCATCAGCCTGCGGTGGTGGCGCGGCTCGGCATAGAAGCCGCGCATCGCGCGCAGCTCGGCGACACGCTGCGAGTTGTAGACGGTGTTGATCAGGTGCCAGGTCGCGAGGTCGAAATAGACGCTGCTCGGCACCTCGCGCGGCGGGGCGCCACCGATCGCCGGACCGAACGCGCGATAGCCGAGCTCGCCCAGCATGTGCCCGAGCTCGATGCGCCGATCGAAGTCGGTGCCGGCGATGTGCACGCCGTGGTTGGCGAGGATGTCGGCCTTGCGGTCGAATGCGGCGGCGCGTCGCGGCCCGACGCGCACGACCGAGAAGTCCGACGTGCCACCGCCGATATCGGCGACTAGCACGATCTGCTCGCGCTGCACGCCGCGCTCGAAATCGAATGCGGCGGCGATCGGTTCGTATTGAAAGTCGACCTGCTCGAAGCCGACCGCGCGCGCTGCCGCTTCGAGCGCCGCCTGCGCCTGCGCATCGCGCGCCGGGTCGTCGTCGACAAAGAACACCGGCCGGCCAAGCACTGCACGCGTGATCGTCGTGCCCGCCTCGGCCTCGGCCAGCCGCTTCAGATGCCGCAGGTAGCCTGCCACCACATCGCGGTACTTGACGCCACGCCCACGCCCGACGTCGGTCGTCTGATCGAGCAGGCTCGAGCCGAGAATGCTCTTCATCGATCGCATCAGTCGACCATCGATCCCGTCAACGTAGGCCGCGATCGCGGCGCGGCCGAAGAGGCGCGGCGGGCCATCAATCTCCGAGGTTCCCGGAGGCCGCCGCGCGGCGTCCGCTCCCCCATGGGGGAGCAAGGAAGCTTGGGGCGGCCCGGCGCTTCCTTCAGCTTCCTCGACAAGATAGAAGACCGCCGTCGGCATCGTGCGCGCTGCGGGTTCGAGCTCGACGAGACGCGCTCCAGCAGTGCCGGTGACAACGGCGATCGCCGAATTCGAGGTGCCGAAGTCGATCGCGCACGCAGCTTCGACGGCAGGCGGTTTGAAACGGGTTGTGTCGCGCGGCGCAGGCATGGGAGTTTTGAGAAAGAGAGCGTGCGCGAGTCGGGCTTACCAGAATGCCTAAGATTTGTGCACCGTCGCTTCGACGAACCTGGAGAATCAAGCAATGACTTCACGCCGCGATTTCATCCGCATTGTCCCGCTTGCCGGCGCCGCGCTGCTGACCAGCCGCACAAGCTTTGGCGCCGACGCGCCGAAGCTCGAGCTGAAAGACGCGCAGGCCGTTGCGCTCGGCTACGTGCCCGACGCGACGAAGGCCGACAAAGCGAAGTTCACGAACTATGCCGCCGGCCATGAGTGCGGCAACTGCCACCAGTTTCAAGGCAAGGCGGGCGACGCGTTCGGCCCCTGCCTGATATTCGGCGGCAAGCAGGTGTCTTCCAAGGGCTGGTGCAGCGCCTGGGTCAAGAAAGCCTGAGCACGACGAGCGTCCGCGCCGACGAACGGGCGCTCGTTTCGATGTGGCGCCGCCGATCCTGGCGCTCGTCCGCGCGCTGGATACCCGCGCGTAAAATCCGCGCGTTGCGTCCGTAGCTCAATGGATAGAGTACTGCCCTCCGAAGGCAGGGGTTGCTGGTTCGATCCCAGCCGGGCGCACCACCACATATGCTGCGAACCCACACAGCTTTGCGATGGTCCGGACTGGCGGTTGCCGTGTCGCTCGCCGGCTGCGCGTCGGCGCCCCCGACTTCGGGCACCGCGGGTTCTACTACCGGCGTCGCGGTCCGCCCCGGCCCGGCACCCGCGTCCGAGCGCGACGGGCCGGAGGCAAACCCGCCGACCGGCCTGGCGAGCACGCCCGACGCTGAGCCGCGCGTCGAGCCGGTGCGCACGGGCGGGCCGAACAAGCCCTACGAGGCGCTCGGCAAGAGCTATGCGCCGATCACGGACGACCGACCCTACGTCGAGCGCGGCCTCGCCTCGTGGTACGGAAAGAAGTTCCAGGGCCGGCGCACGTCGAGCGGCGAGCCCTACGACATGTACGCAATGTCGGCCGCGCACCCGACGCTGCCAATCCCGAGCTATGCGCGCGTGCGAAACCCGGCCAACGGGCGCGAAGTCGTCGTTCGCATCAACGACCGCGGGCCGTTCCATGCGGGGCGCATCGTCGACCTGAGCTACACCGCCGCGTTGAAGCTCGGCGTGCTGCGCGGCGTCACGCCGGTCGAGCTCGAACGCATCACGCCCGAGGACATCCGCACCGGCGCGTGGCAGCGTGGCGCGAGCAGCACGGCGCTCGCCCAACGCGGCACGGCGGATTCGATCGCGGCGCAAACGACGCCGCAGCGCGCAGTCGCGCCGAAGTCAGCGGTGGCAACAGCGGGTACGACAGCGACTGCTGCATCAGCTTCGACCGCTGCAACAAGCTCGACGGCCGCAACTACAGCGACGGCGGCAACAGCTGCGACTGCTGCAACAGCTGCGGCCGCTGCAACGGTCGTCGCGGTGGCGGATGCATCGGCGACGATGTCCGCCACCACGGAGCCAATTGCATCTTCGGGCACGACCGCACTCTCGGCCTTGCCGCCGCTGGCGGTCGCCGAAACCAGGGACCTGGCGGCGGCGACGAGAGCGCAGAGCACATCCGTGCCGGCGCAAACCGCCGATACGCCGGCAGCGCGTGGTTTCTGGGTGCAGATCGGCGCGTTTCGCGAACGCAGCGGGGCCGAGACATTCCAGCGCCGCGTCGCAGGCGAGTTCGATTGGCTCGCGCCGTTGCTTGCGATCTTCGACGACCAGACGCTGCACCGCTTGCAGGCCGGCCCGTATCCGAACCGCGGCGAAGCCGGTAGCGCATTGCAGCGCATCGGCGAAGCCTTGCAGTTGAAGCCGGTGATCGTCGAGCGCCAATAGCATCTCGCCACGCGCGGCGCGCGCGCCGCTTGCGGCGTTGCACACACTTCCAACTTGGGGATGGCGCATACCGCTCACTTCCCCGATCATCCGGGGCTCGATTCACACAAGGCGCAAGACGCGCCCTCCGAGGAGTTCCCCATGGCGAGCAAGCAACCGAAGGCCGCAGCGAAGAAGGCTGCGCCGAAGAAGCCCGCGGCAAAGAAGACCGCGCACAAGGCAATGTCGCTTCACGTCGGGCTCAACGCCGTCTCGGGCGCGGCCTACGGCGGCTGGACCGGGCCGCTTGCGGCGTGCGAATTCGACGCGAACGACATGGCCGCAATCTCTGCAATGAAGGGCATCAAGTCGACCGTCCTGCTGACGAAGAAGGCGACGCGCGCGAACACGCTTGCCGGCATGCGCGCTTCCGCCGCAGCGCTCAAGTCGGGCGACTTCTTCTTCCTCACCTACTCGGGCCACGGCGGGCAGGTGCCGGACGTGACGGGCGAGGAGATCGACAAGAAGGACGAGACCTGGTGCCTGTTCGATGGCCAGTTGATCGACGACGAGTTGTACGCCGAACTCGGCCGCTTCGCGAGCGGCGTGCGCGTGCTCGTGCTGTCCGACAGTTGCCACAGCGGCACCGTCACGCGCGAGGTGCCGCAGATGACGGACTTTCCGCTCGATCAGCGACCGAAGCTGATGCCCGACGCGGTCGCGATGCGCACCTATCGCGAGCACCAGTCGTTCTACGACAAGCTGCAGCGCGACGTCGCCAAGGCCGCAGGCGACGACAAGCTGATCGATCCCGACACCGCGCTCGCGCAAGTGGCGGTGAGCGGCAGGCTCTCGGCGATCGTCAAGCGCTTCAAGGCGGGTGTGATCCTGATCTCGGGCTGTCAGGACAACCAGACCTCGATGGACGGCGACCACAACGGCGCCTTCACCGAGCAACTGCTCAAGGTCTGGA
>JBDTSN010000077.1:0-7564 GCA_039931145.1 Burkholderiales bacterium
CGCTCATGCCCGCTCATCGCGCCAAAAGACACCCGCTCGTCGTTGCAAATGCTTAGCCTGTGCTCGAGCTATGGCTGCGCTTTGCGCCTCGATCGGGCGCCTTTTGTCGCGCTGCTCGGGCACGCCCGAAAAACTCTCAGGCTCTGACGCATGCGCACGCTCTACTTGCGCATCTACCTCACGGTCGTCGCCGTGCTGCTCGTGTTCGCGCTTGTTTCGGGCTTCTTGTTCCAGCGCAACATCGAAAGCGCGCGTGCCGAAGGGCAGCTGCTGTGGGCCGAGCGCCTCGCCGAATGGGGTGAATTCGCGCAGCTCCACCTGCCACCGGCGAGCGCAAATCAGGACGCGCAGCGCGCCGCGCTGCAGGATCTGGCCGAGCGCATGCATGTACCCCTCGCGCTCGACGGCGCCGACGGCGAACGCATCGCCGCGTCCGAGCGTTTCGATCGACGCGAGGCCGACGCGAACGAGGGCCGTCGCGCCGGCCCGCGCATCGCGTCCCTGCCGCTTGCCGACGGCCGCACGCTGCGCGTGTTGCGCCCCGGCATGCGCCATCCGATGGGGCCGCGCGGCGCCTTCGGCCCGCCGTTCACGCCGCCCGGTGCGTTCGGCTGGTTGGCGCTACCCGGCGCCGGGTTGGTGCTGACGCTCGCCGTGTTGTTCGTTGCAATCTCGATCGGCGCCTACCCGGTCGTGCGGCGGCTGACGCGCCGGCTCGAGTCGCTCAAGCTCGGCGTCGAGGCCTTTGGCGCCGGCGCGCTCGACCGCCGTGTCGCCGAGGACGGCAACGACGAAGTCGCCTCCGTTGGCGCGAGCTTCAACCGCGCCGCGGCGCGCATCGAGACGCTCGTGCGTTCGCACCGCTCGCTGCTCGCGAATGCGAGCCACGAACTGCGCTCGCCGCTGGCGCGCATGAAGATGGCGCTCGCGATGGTCGAGGACGCGCCCACCGCGCAGCGCGAAGCACTGCGCCGCGAGATCGACACCAACATCGCCGAACTTGACGCGCTTGTCGAAGAGGTGCTGCTCGCAAGCCGGCTCGACGCTTCGCAGGCGCTCGAGCCCCAGGAACGCGTGGAACTCCTCGCGCTCGCGGTCGAAGAGGCGGCACGCTTCGACGCCGATGTCGAAGGCGTTGTGGTCGCGGTCGATGGTGACGAACGCTTGCTGCGGCGCGCGCTGCGCAACCTGCTCGAGAACGCGCGCCGCTACGGTGGTGGTGAGATCACGGTGCGCGTGCAGGCGCAAGGAGGGGGCGCCAAGCTGTCCGTCTGCGATCGCGGGCCGGGCGTGCCCGAGGCGGCGCGCGAGCGGATCTTCGAGCCGTTCTATCGCCTGCCGGGGCATGCCGAACTCGCCGGCGGCGTCGGCCTCGGCCTGAGCCTCGTGAAGCAGATCGCCGAACGCCATGGCGGCAGCATCCGCTGCGACGCACGCGACGGTGGCGGCAGTTGCTTCGAGCTGAGCCTGCCGTCGGCGTGAATGCGTCAACGTTCGGCATCCAGCGCTATGCTCGGCGCCTGCAGCGCCAGCCCCCACCCCCACCCTCCCCCAGCGGGGGAGGGGGCAAGGGCAGCGCACGGTGTGCGTGCCGAACTTCATCGCTAATCAGGAAGACGCATGACCGACAGACCGTACGATGTGGTGATTCTCGGCGCGACCGGCTACACCGGCCGCCAGGCGGTGCGCGCAATGCGGCGCCAAGGCACTGGCGTGCGCTGGGCGGTGGCTGGGCGCAACGTCGCGGCAATGCAGACGCTGATCGGCGATGGTGCACGGCGCGGCGTTCGCAAGCCCGGCGTGCTGCTCGCCGACACGACCGACGCCGCCTCGCTCGCGACGCTTGCGTCGCAGGCGCATGTGCTGCTCAATCTCGCCGGGCCGTATGCGCTGACCGGCGAGGCGGTCATCGAAGCGTGCATCGCGAACGGCACGCATTACTTCGATCTGAGCGGCGAGACCTTCTGGGTTCGCCAGATGATCGAACGGCATCACGATGCGGCGGCGAAGGCAAAGGTCCGGATCATCCCGAGCTGCGGCTACGAGGTGCTGCCGTTCGACATCGCAACACTCTGGATCGCCGATGCGCTGCGCCAGCGCCACGGCCAGGCGTGCCGCGAAGTCAAGCTCATCGTCAGTTTCACCGGCAAGCGCATCACAAGGCTCGCCGATGCGGCGAGTGGCGGTACGGTGGCGTCGATGCGCATGCTGCTCGAACACGACCGCAGCGACAGCATTCGCAACATGGCCTGCCTGCTGCCGGCAGGGCGCGCCGACGCTTCGGCCGTCGCGCGGCGCAATGCGATCCACTGGGCGCCGCACTATGACGCCGACATCTCCGCCGTCACCGCGCCGACCGTGCCGGCGCCGTTCGTGAACCCGCCGATGGTGTTGCGCAGTTGGGCGCTGATCGACGACGAGACGCTTTTCACGAGTGATTTCCGCTACCGCGAAGGCACCCACATGGGTGCGCTCGTCGCCGCGCCGCGTTTCATGCCGGCTGCGGTCACGGTGCCACTGCAGTTCGCCGCGGCGGCGTCGCTTGCCGCGCCGCTCGCAGGACTTGGCGCGACCGTTTCCGGGCCGTTGCAATTCCAACGTCAAGCAATTGCCAAGCTCATCGAACGCTTTGCGCCGCAGCCGGGCGAAGGCCCGAGCGAAGCGGCGCTCGATGCGATGGGCTACGCGTTCGACCTCTTCGCCACTGCGGCTGACGGCCAGCGTGTACACGGCCGGGTCACGGCTGAAGGTCATCCGGGCTACCGTTCGACGCCCGAGATGGTCGTGGCGATGGCCAACGGGCTGGCGCTTGGCACGCTCGGGCGCACGCCCCATGTCGGCATCGTCACGCCGGCGAGCGGCCTCGGGCTCGAGGCGGTCGACGCGCTGCGCCCGGCCGGGGTGCGCTTCAGTCTGGTGTAGTAGGTCGCTTGTCGGGCGCGGTCGACACCGCGGCGCGCACTGCGGCAAGGTGTCCGGCGCGTTCCTCGCGTCGGCGCACGCCGAACACCCAGGCAAGCAGACCGCAAAGCGATATCGCAGCCAGCGCGATGCCGAGCGTGAACGCCGCCCAGTAGCCGGGCGCGCCGAGCAGCGCGCGCGGCGTCAGGCCGGTGCTGTCGAACGCGAGCAGATAGCCACCGCCCATGCCAACGCCCCACAGCGACGCCACGTAGATCAGCATCGGCAGGGTTGCCATGTGATACGCGCGCAGGACGAACGCGGCGATCGTCTGCGCCGCATCGCCGATATGAAACAGCATCACCCACGCGAGCAGCGGCAGCGCGGCGGCGATGATCGCGCGGTCGTGCGTGTAGATGCCGAGCAGCTGCTCGCGCGCGAGGTAGGCGGCGCCTCCCATCAGCGCGGCGATCGCAAGGCCGAGCTGCATGCCGTGCCAACCGAGGCGGCGCGCGTCGCGGCCGTCGTTCGCGCCCAGGCGCTGCGCGGCGAGCGTGCCGCTGGCCATGCCGATCGCGAGCGGCATCATGAACATCATCGAGACGAGGTTGATCGCGAGCTGGTGCCCGGCGACGGCGAGCGCGCCCAGGCGCGAAATGAAGAGCGACATGAAGGTGAACGCCGTGATCTCGACGCCGATCGACAAGCCCATCGGCACGCCGAGCCTGAGCAGCGCGCGCTGCGCGGCGGCGTGTGGCCGTATGAGCCCAGCGCGGTGCAACCCGAACGGCGCGTAGAACGCGTCGCGCCGCAGGAGCACGATGGCGGCGACGCACTGGGCCCACATCGCGATCGCGGTCGCCACGCCGCAGCCTGAGACGCCGAGCGCCGGCGCCCGCCAATCGCCGAACGGCGCAGGCAGCGCGAAGCCGTGAATCAGCATGAAGGTCAGCGGCACCTTGAGCGCGAGGCCACCGAGCTGCAACGCCATGACGGCCAATGGGCGCGATACGGCGACGGTGAATCCACGAAACGCGGTGAACAGCAAGGCGGCAGGCAGCGCGAAGGCGAGCGCCGCAAGATAGGCGTGCACCTTGCCAGCGACCGCTGGCTCGGCGCGCGACAGGGCGAGAAACGGTTGCGGCCAGAGCAGCAGCGCGCAGCCGAGCACGCTGAGCCCGAGCGCAAGCCAGATCGCCTGGTGCAATTGCGCGCCGGCTTCGGCGACGCGTGCGGCGCCGAACAACTGCCCGGCGATCGGCCCGACCGCGAGCACGACACCCATCAGGCCGATAAATATGCTCATGTAGGCCGCAGCGCCGACAGCGAGCGCAGCGAGGTCGAGCGCGCTGTAGCGCGCGATGAGCACGGTGTCGACCGTCGCAAACGCGAGCACCGCGACCTGACCGACGAATACCGGCCACGCAAGCGGCGCGATGCGGCGCACATCCCGAGCGAAGTTCAATGGGCGACCCTCCGCGCCATGCGCTCCGGGATGAGCACTTCGGAGCGGCCCGACGTGCTCATCCGCGGATTACTCAGCGGCGCCGCGGCCGCCGGGGCGGTGAGGGCGCGGCCGGGCATGGCAGTCAGCGGCGGCGCTTGGGCAGGGTGGCGGGGACGGTCTTCCTGTGTGTCGCCGTCGTGCCCCGCCGCGCCGAGTCTTGACCGAATGGCGCGTGCTGCGCCCCGCTCGTTTCGCGCGCGCGTTCGGCATAGCGGCTGAAGCGCCATGCCGTCCCTTCCAGCGTAATGCGCCGCCACGTCTGGCGCTTCTCGGCTGGCGTCATCACCGTCCAGTGCTGCACCTCTTCGAAGGTGCGGCCGCATCCCTTGCAGATGTCGTCGCCCTGGCTCGTCGAGCAGATCGCGATGCACGGCGCGTCGGGCGTGCTTGCGTACCACCCAAGCCACGCGGCGAGGGCGTCGGGTGGCATCGCGTCCTCGTCGCGCTCGTTTGCATGTTCGATCGCCATCAGCGCATACACCTCGGCCAGAGCGCGCACCTCCGCGCAGGCGGTGATGCCGTCCGGCGAAGGCCTCTTCGCGCGCCACCAGTTGATGGCCGATTCGATGTCGGTGATATGCAGCGTCGCCATGTCATGCGCCAAGTCAATGCGAGCATAGCGCCCCAGGCCGGACGCGTATTGCTGCGTGCCATAGTCGGACCATGGCATTTGAAACGGATATTCGCGCGTGAAACGCAGCGGCTGGTTTCTCGCCGTCGGCGTGGTGCTGGCCGTGGCTGCGGCCGCCGTTGCCTGGCGCGAATGGCCGCTCGCGGTCGAAGTGGCGCTTGTCACGCGCGGCCCGGCGATCGAGGCCGTGTACGCGACCGGCGCCGTCGAGCCGAGCGTGATGCTGCCAGTCGCACCGCGCAGCGGCGGGCGCCTCGCCGCGCTGCTTGTGGACGAAGGCGCGGCGGTGAAGAAGGGCCAGGTGCTGGCGCGCATGGAGTCGCCTGACCTTGCGCACACGGTGGAAGAGATGCGGGCGCGCGAGCGCCTGGCGCAAATGCAGTACGAGCGCACCGAGGCGCTTGTGGCGCAGAAGTTCATGTCGCCGGCCGAACTCGACCGCACGCGCACCGAACTCGACGCCGCGCAGGCCGCGTTGAAGCGCGCGCAGGCGCAGCTCGACTACAACCTGCTCGTCGCGCCGGCCGACGGTACGGTGCTGCGGCGCGACGGCGAGGTCGGCCAGTTCATCCCGGCCGGTCAGCCTGTGTTCACGCTCTCTTGCTGCGCGCCGCTGCGCGTATCGGCGGAGGTCGACGAGGAGGACATCGTGCGCGTCGCCGTCGGCCAGAAGGTCGTCTTGCGTGGCGACGCGCTGCCGGATCGCGTGTTTGACGGCACAGTGGCCGAGATCACGCCCAAGGGCGACCCGGTGGCGCGCAGCTATCGCGTGCGTATCAATTTCGCCGACCCCACCGGCGTCGAGGCCGCAGGTGTGCTGACCGGCATGACGATGGACGCGAACATCGTCATCTCGCGTCGCGAAGGGGCCCTGCTCGTGCCGAACCGCGCGCTGCATGGCGACAAGGTTTGGGTCGTCGAGGGCGGCCTTCTTCACGCACGCAAGGTCAAGCGCGGCATTGTCGGCACCGAGCGCACCGAGATCACGTCCGGCCTGGCCGAAGGCGACAGCGTCGTTGTCTCGGACGTCGAGGGCGCGCGCGAAGGACGGCGCGCAGATGCGACGCGGATCGCTGCGGTGGCCTCGACGCCGGCTGCTGTGCAAGCCTCGGCGCCGCCAGGTGCGAGAGCACCTGCGCCGCCGAGTGCGAAGGCGTCCCTGATGATTGGTGTGCCGGCCTCGGCTCCGGCATCCGCCGCCTCGGCGCGCTGACGGGGCGACCGTGGCGTCTGTCACGCTCGATATCGCGGTCGCGCACCTGACGAGCCGCAAGCGCCAGACGCTCGTCTCGCTCACCGGCGTCGTGCTCGGCGTCGCGTTCTTCCTCGCCGTGTCGGCGCTGATGCGCGGATCGGAGAAGGATTTCATCAAGCGCCTCGTCGACAACAGCGCGCACATCACCGTCTATGACGAATATCGCCAGGGGCGCGAGCAGCCGGCCGCACTGCGCTGGCCCGATGCGGCGATCGAGGTGCGCAACGTGCGCCCGCAGCGCGAGACGCGCGGCATCCGCGGCTGGCCCCAGCGTCTCGCGGCGATCGAGGCGCTGCCCGGCCTGCGCGCGGCGCCGGTGCTCGCCGGCTCGGCGGTGCTCACCTTCGCCGGCCGCCAGCAGGGCGTGTCGCTCTCGGGCATCGTGCCCGAGAAGATGAAGCATGTCTCGACGATCGAGGAGAAGATGACACACGGCTCGCTCGACGCGCTGGCCGCGAACCCGAACGGCATCATCGTCGGCCAGGGGCTGATCGACAAATTCAGCCTCCACATGGGGAGCACGCTCTCGGTCCTCGGCGACGATGGCCAGAGCCGCGCGCTGCGCGTGGTTGGCATCTTCCGCACCGGCAACGCCGCCTACGACGAGGGCCAGGCCTTCGTGCTGCTCAAGCGCGCGCAGTCGCTGCTCGGGCGCGAAAACCGCATCAACCGCATCATCATCCAGCTCGACGACCCGTATGCCGCGCGCGACGTGGCGCAGACGATCGAGGCCGCGGTGGGCTACAAGTCGGTGTCGTGGATCGAGGCGTCTGAAGACATCCTGAGCCTGCTGCTGGTGCGCAACCTGATCATGTACAGCGTCGTCGGCGCGATCCTCGTCGTCGCCGCGTTCGGCATCTACAACACGATCTCGACGATCGTGATGGAGAAGACACGCGACATCGCGATCATGAAGTCGATGGGCTTTCGCGCGCGCGACGTGCGCCGCGTGTTCCTCATCGAAGGTCTGATCGTCGGCGTCTTCGGCAGCACCTTCGGCGTGCTCGTCGGCATCGGCATGATGTACGTGCTGGCACAGGTAGAGATCCGACCGCCCGGGATCGCCGAGGTCGTGCACCTGCCGATCTGGTGGGGTGCCGACCAGTACGCGCTTGCCGCCGCGTTCGCGATGCTGTCATGCGTCATCGCCTCGTACCTGCCGGCGCGCCGTGCGGGGCAGGTGCATCCAGTCGACATCCTGAGGGGCGCCGCATGACGCGGGCCGAGCGCCGGGCCGCTCCCAAGCCGGCCCGCATCCCCTCGGGGGATC
>JBDTSN010000078.1:0-7559 GCA_039931145.1 Burkholderiales bacterium
CGTTGCGCGTGTAGTTCAGGATCACCGACTTGAAGACGATCGAGTTCGGGATGCGCACATGGTTGCCGTCCAGCGTCATCAGAATCGTCGCTCTCGATGTCAGCCGGATGACGCGGCCGTCATGCGCTTCGATGACCACATGGTCGTTGGCGCGAAAGGGCTGACGCAGGCTGAGCATCAGGCTGGACACGTAGTTGTCCACCGTATCGCGCACGGCAAACCCGAGTGCAATGCCGATCACGCCAGCGCCGCCTAGCACGGCCCCGAGCAGTGCGGTCGCACCAAGTACCTCGAGCGCCGCGACCAGACCCAGCACGATCGATGCAAAGCGCAAGAACGTGGCGGCCAGTTCGGCCAAGAAAGGATTGGGCGTCAGCCACTGCCACAACCTTCCGATTGCCGCCAGCCAGTAGCCCAGCATCACGATCACGAGACCGATCGCGAACGCCACGCCGACCAGTGGAAGGGCATGCACCAGACTGCGCAGATGGCCCCCGAACTGCCCCAGCGCCGGTGTCAGGTTGGTGTCGAGGTCCAGGTTACGTTCGAGGTTGTTCTGCACCGTGACGACGCCACTGACGCGCGTCGCAATCGCTTCGGCACGAACAGCGTCGGCCGTGTTGGGCACTTTCCCGTCGAGCGTCACGACGCCGGCGGACACGCGCACCCGCACGCCGCGGAGTACTTCGATCTCGGAGAAGATGCTTCGGATTCGATCGGCGATGTCGGCGTTGTCGGTGGCGACCATCGTCGTCGCGATGTGATCTGCTGGTGATGGTGCAGAAGCCACCGTCGATGCACTTTGCGCGTTCGCCGTGGCGGCACAAACGGCCAGAATCATGACGGCGGCGAAGCACGAGCGTCGCGGTCCAGGCAGCGTGGTGATAAGAGCGTTCATTCGGTACGGCGTGGTCATTTGATCCGCATTGAGCCGCGTCCGAGCATACGGTTAAGCCGGTCAAAGGCGGACAGACCGGAATCGATTGCCGGCCGCGCAGGCGATGCCGTGGTCGCTGCAGCGCTCATTCGTCTCAGAGCCATCCGCCGTCGGAGCCGGCGCGAAGCAGCCCCTTGCGCACCGGCGCGCAGTGGCGCATCAGCCGCCACAGCAGGCCGCTGCGGTAGCTTTCGATCACCATCGCGATCGGCCCCTGGTTCAATCAGATGATCGGGTGACGCCCGCTGTATCTTCGCGCGCGGTACGGGAAATGTCGGGTTGATAGTGGCGCGAAAGCCGAATTTGCTGGATGCAGCGGCCGGCGAGTGGCTTAAGTCGCGCAGCGCTTCCAGCCTTCGGCGATGGCCCAGGATTTGCGTCCCATCATTGAGAAACTCCGTACATGATGTTTAGGACCTACGCCGGCAATCGACGTGCCCAGAGCCAATGGATGACGGTTTGTTCGCCAGGCGCTCAGAGCGAACAACACGCAACGTTTGCTATACGGCGTTGCAGCGTCGGCGCACATTTCGCCCGCGTGCGGCTGCGGTGCCTGCATGCGGATTGCCGAAATGCAGAAGTCCAGCCAACCGGCCAGGTCAAGATGTAGCACAGCAGCGATTTGATGGATGCCCTACGAAGGGTGATGGCAGAGACGTTGTTGAGCACGCCCCGAACCAGCCGATGTCAGTTCGCCTCGTCTATCGAGTGCGCTTCCTTGGCAGGTCTCTCGGCCTTGCAGCGCTCGGCGAGTCGCAAGTAGAAGTTGGCCACTTCCTGCAGGTCCTGCTCGTCCAGGCCCTCGATGCCGATCATGCGGTTGCTCGCGTCGCGGTTGGCGGCGAGGAGTTCATTCAGCTTCAGATGCAGCGCGACGCTGTCCTTGTTCTGACTTTGCTGGATGAGAAAGACCATCAGGAAGGTGACGATGGTCGTACCGGTGTTGATCACCAGCTGCCAGTTCTCGGAGTAGCGAAATGACGGCCCCACGCCGGCCCAGATCAGCACGACAAGTAACGCCGAGCAGAACGCCACGGGTGAGCCCGCACTGCGTGTGACCGCGGAGGCGAAACGATCGAATGCGGAGAGCACACGCGATCGCCCGGCATAGGCAGCGCTGCTGGTGCTGGGAACCGAGCCCAACGCGGCGCTGGAAGGAAGCGCGCTGCCGCCCGGTGACGTCACGGTGGTCATGGTGCGTGGCGCCTCGTTGCAGCTACTTGCGTTTCGCCAGCAGCTCGTCCTTGCGTGCTGCGAGCAGGGCGCCGAGCTCCTTCATGTTCAAGTTCGTGGCACGCGCCTTGGGGAACATCTCGTTCTGCTCCTCCTTGACGTGGTGCTTGACGTACTCCGAGAGCACCGTCATCTTGGCATCGAACATGTCCTCGTCCGGCGTGTTGCCGCCCTCGAGCTGAGCGATCAGACTCTTCATCGTCGCATGCTCGACCGTTGCTTCAGGTACAAGCTCGTGATCCTTCAGCGCCTTATTCACTGCCGGGTAGAAGATTTCCTCTTCGATCTGCGCGTGAACGGTGAGCTCCTTGCAAATGTCGGCGGCCAATGCGCTCTTCTCGTTCGCCGACTGCGCCTTCTGGTATTGGTTGAAGAGGTTGCTGACGTGTTTGTGATCAGCACGCAGAAGGGCGGTCGCCTCGCGCGCAGCCTTGCTCTTGGTCGCAGTACTAGCCATGGTGTGGACTCCTCGTTGAGTTGTGATGACGAGCTGAAGTCTGGCGCAGCGCTTTTGAATCCAACATCAGCCGATATGCCGCAAACTTGTAGGTGCTTTCCTATTTCAGCGACGAGGGAGAGAGCGCCCAAGGTCGGGATCGAAGCCGATTGGCGGCATCATCACGGCGGGCCCGTCGATTGCCGGCAGATTGGTTGTTCCGTTTTCGCGATGGGAGAGAGCCGCGATGTGCGTGGCGTACCCCCACTGCAAATGACTGCGACATCGCCTTTACCGCCTTCGCGCGCCGAGCGCCCGCCACGAGCCAAGCGCGCGGACTCGCTGCAACCTTATGCACGCAAGCGCGACTTCGGCATCACGCCCGAGCCGCGTGCCACACGCGGTCAACCCCACGCGGGAGTGCGGTCGTTCGTGATCCAGAAGCACTGGGCGTCGAGCCTGCACTACGACTTCAGGCTGGCGCTCGGCGGCGTGCTGCTGAGCTGGGCCGTGCCCAAGGGTCCGAGCCTGGATCCGCGCGATCGCAGGATGGCCATTCACGTGGAGGATCACCCGCTGGACTACCGTGGCTTCGAGGGCACGATCCCGCCAAAGCAGTATGGCGCCGGCGACGTCATCGTCTGGGACCGTGGCCATTGGGAACCAGAAGGCGATGCAAAAAAGGGTCTGGTGCAAGGCAAGCTGGCATTCAGTCTGCACGGCGAGAAGCTGGCTGGACGTTGGGAGATGGTGCGCATCGCCAAGCGTGGCGATCGCCAGGAAGCGTGGCTGCTGTTCAAGAAGAAGGATGCGTGGGCGCGTTCGCACGATGAGTTCGAAGTGACCCAGGCCTGGCCCGACAGCGTCATCGCCAAGCCGCTCGGTCCACTCGAAGAGCGCGAATCGCGCAAGACCGTCCCTCTCGGGGAAGCAGCTGCGCCCGAATCCGCACCCGCGCCTGAAGTCGCACGGAATGAACCACGACGGCGTGCGAACGTGCGCCGCGATGTGAAGGCGAGTTCGGGGGGCCAAACGTCCCGCCGCACACAGGCGGACGACGTAGCACCGGCAGGCGCCCGGAAGGCCGCACTGCCGAAGACGCTGACGCCGCAGCTCGCGACGCTTGTGAAAGACCTGCCGCCGCAGGGTGACTGGTCGTACGAAGTCAAGTTCGACGGCTACCGCATTCTGGCGCGCATTGCTCGCGGCCATGCCAAGCTCTTTACGCGCAACGGCCACGATTGGACAGATCGGATGCCGGAGCTGGCCAGGCAGATCGAAGCCCTCGGGTTGAAGTCGGCATGGCTCGACGGAGAGGTTGTGGTACTCGACGAGGAGGGTCGCAGTCATTTCAACGCGCTTCAAAATGCGTTCGAGACCGCGCGCACTGCCGAGCTGACGTACTTCATCTTCGATACGCCATGCTTCGAGGGCTTCGACTTGCGCTCCGTTCCACTGCAGGCTCGGCGCAAGCTACTGCGCGGGTTTCTCGCGGAGCGAGGCAGCGATAAGGTGCGATTCTCTGACGACTTCCCGGCGGATGCGTCCAATCTGCTCGATGCCGCCTGCGCGATGAAGCTGGAGGGCCTGATTGCCAAACGCACAGATGCACCCTACGTATCGCAGCGAAGCGATACGTGGCTCAAGATCAAGTGCCTGCAACGCCAGGAATTCGTGATCGCCGGATTCTCCGATCGCGCCGGCCGCACCAACGGCGTCGGCAGCCTGTTGCTCGCGGTGCACGAAAACGGCGCGTTGGTCCACGCCGGCAATGTCGGCACGGGTTGGACACTCAAAGCCAATGCTGTGTTGCGCAAGCGGCTCGACACTCTGGTGGTCGCCACGCCGCCAATTGCCGATGGCGCCGCAGCGCTCCAGCCGGGCCGCTGGTCGCGGCGCGACGCCGCTGTGCACTGGGTAAAGCCGACGCTCGTGGCCGAAGTCGCCTTCGCGGAGTGGACGCCCGAAGGCCGGGTCCGCCATGCTTCGTTCCAGGCCTTGCGCGACGACAAACCGGCGCGAACGATCAAACGTGAGCGGGAGCAGGCGATAAATACGAAAAAGGCGAGCGGGGGGCGTACGAACAGAGCACACGCATCGAAAAAGTCAACGACGCACACAACGGCACTCAAGGTCACGCATGGCGAGCGCGTGATCGACGCCAGTACTGGCCTGACCAAGCTCGACCTGGTGCGGTACTTGGACAGCGTGGCCGACTGGCTGCTGCCCGAACTCGCGCACCGCCCGGTCGCCCTGCTGCGAGCGCCCAAGGGTGTGAGGGGAGCATTCTTCTTCCAGAAGCACGATGAGAATGGGTCTATCCCCGGGTTGCGTCAACTCGACGCCGCGCTCCTGCCCGGCCACCCGCCGCTGATCGGAGTACCTGACCGTGATGCGCTGCTCGCAGCCGCACAGATGAACGTCGTCGAATTTCATCCGTGGAATGGCCGAGTGCGCAACGCAGGCCGGCCTGACCGCATCGTCTTCGATCTCGATCCGGGCGAAGGCGTGGGTTGGAAGACGATCTGCGAAGCCGCCGAACTGGCGCGCAACCTGCTCGAAGAACTGGGCTTGCAGAGTGTGTTGAAAACGAGCGGTGGCAAGGGCTTGCACGTGATCGTGCCGCTCACGCCGAAGTTCGAAGCCGAAACCACCAAGGCGTTTTCGCAGGCTGTGGTGCAGCACATGGCGAAGACGATTCCGTCGCGCTTTGTTGCCAAGAGCGGCCCCCGCAACCGCGTTGGCAAGATCTTCATCGATTACCTGCGCAACGGCCTGGGCCAGACCACGGTGGCCGCGTACTCGCCGCGCGCGCGGCCGGGGCTGGGCGTCTCGATGCCGGTGAGCTGGGACGAGCTTGCGGAGCTGAAGAGCTCCGCTCAGTGGACGATATCAAACGCGCGTGATCACCTGTCCCTACGCGGTACTGATCCGTGGGCGGGGACGATCGGCAAGCGCCAGAGTCTGGTCATGCCGATGAAGCGGCTCGGCCTGCAGCCGCCGCCAACGGCAAGGCGCGAGAAGCCCAAAACCAAAGCCGTTCGCCGCTGAGCGGTGACCCCAGAGGAGACAAAAATGTCCCGCGCAATTTGGAAAGGTGCGATCAGCTTCGGTCTTGTCCATGTGCCGGTCGCGTTGTACTCGGCGTCCAGCGAATCGGAGATTGACTTCGACTGGCTCGACAAACGCAGCATGGACCCGGTGGGCTACAAGCGCATCAACAAGCGTACCGGCAAGGACATCGGCAAGGAGAACATCGTCAAGGGTGTCAAGATTGAAAGTGACGACTACGTCGTGCTCAGCGAAGACGACATTCGCGCGGCGTATCCGAAGACGACGCAGACGATCGACATCGAAGCATTCGTCGAAGCGCGCGAGATTTCGTTCGCGCAGTTCGAGCGTCCTTACTTTCTCGAACCAATCGCGAAGGGCGCGAAGGTGTATGCGCTGCTGCGCGAGGCGATGCTCGACGCTGGTGTCATCGGCATTGCGCGCGTCGTGATGCACACCAAGGAGCACCTCGCCGCGCTCGTGCCCACCGGGCCGGCGCTGATCCTCAACACACTACGTTGGGCGAATGAAATTCGATCGCTCGATGAGCTCAAGCTGCCAGCAGCGGGCGCGGCGCAGTTGAAGGGCAGCGAGCTGAAGATGGCTGGACAGCTGATCCGCGACATGACGCGTGCATGGAAGCCCGGGGAATACGAGGACAGATTCAGCGAGTCTGTGATGGCGCTCGTGCGCAAGCGAGTCAAGTCGGGCAAGACGACGCCGGTGCGCGCGCTCGAAGCGGGCGAGGCGGCACCAGCCAGCAACGTCGTCGACCTCACTGCGTTGCTGAAGCAGAGTTTGTCGAAGGGGCGCTATACGGATTCATCGATTGCGACCGGGAAGCACCGCAGTTCGGGGTCTCGTCGCAGCTGAGAGGACCTTGCCGCGCGCAGCGATCCACGAGCCAAGGGCGAGACCAGTTCGCCCATCGGCGCCGCAGTAGCGCTGCCGCGTATTCAATCGTTGCCGTCACCGGGTCCGCCGACACGGTCTTCGCCAAATGCGTGTGGAGGCCCCTGGAGCGCCTGGGTTCGCGGTCGCTCCGCTCCGCAAGCTGTTTCACGGCCAGGCCCCTCGATTGCCGTCTCCATCTTCAACGTTCAACTCCCGGAGGAAGGCATGGCAACAAAGAAGGGTTCAAGCTCAAATCGCAAGACCGCTGGCAAGGTTGCGGCCCGCGTTACCGACAGCGGCCCTACAAGCGCAGATTTCTCTGGTGCAGGCAACGACCTGAGCGGACAGAAGGCGGCGCAGACGGAACAGACCGTTGCAGCGCGAACTTACAACTCGGACGCTTTACAGGATCACGGGCGAGACAACGCGCTTGAACCACCACAAGGCGAGTCCTACGACCCTCCTTCGGATCTTGTAGGGTCGAGCACGATTTCAGAACGCGTAGTCAATGCGAAAGCTGGCGAGCCTGCCTCGGCAGGCGTCAATCCGACCACAGAGTCGCTGGATCGGGTCCGCGCAGACAACACCGGGCAAGCGCTGACGACGAATCAGGGCGTTCGCATCGCTGACAACCAGAACTCACTGAAGGCGGGGTTGCGTGGGCCGGCGTTGCTCGAAGATTTCATCCTGCGCGAAAAGATCACCCATTTCGATCACGAGCGTATTCCTGAAAGGGTTGTGCATGCGCGCGGGTCGGGCGCGCATGGCTATTTCGAATGCCTGGAGGCGATCCCCGATCTGACGATGGCGGCGCCGTTCCAGCAAAAGGGCAAGATCACACCGCTCTTCACGCGCTTCTCCACCGTTGCGGGTGAGCGAGGATCGAAAGATACGCCGCGCGATGTACGCGGCTTCGCGGTCAAGTTCTACACCGACGAGGGCAACTGGGATCTGGTCGGCAACAACATGCCGGTGTTCTTCATCCAGGACGCGATGAAGTTCCCCGAC
>JBDTSN010000079.1:0-7529 GCA_039931145.1 Burkholderiales bacterium
TGACTTCGAGCGCCGGGGCGCCGCTGTAGATCGGGCCGCCGAACCAGTTCGATCCTGTCTGCGCCTTCTGTGCCATCTGCGCCATCGTGGGCGCATCCGCTGCAATCGCGGTGCCGCCGAATGCAAAGCCACTAAGGGCCAACGCTGCCACCAACAAATTCATGTGCGTATTCATCTTCAACTCTCCTGTACGGAAATTTGGATCAAGCCGATGAGGAACCCCTCACCGTTTCTCGAGTTGAGCGCGATTGGGCTGTCTCGTCTGTCCTTTGGAGTACAGACACGCAGTGCGCCAGGCACGATCGTGTCAATCGACGATGCAAGCCGCTTGCTCCCGAGTTGCATTGGATGCGTTTCGCCAGGCCGCTCGTGTTCGCGATGTGGGTCGTCAGCGAAATCGCCGCCACGACCGAACTTGCAGAATTCATCGACGGTGAAATATCGTCTGTCGTGCGATGGCCTTCATTTCCTACGTCGCATTGATGCGCCGCTCCTGATCCCGGCATGGACCTGAACCCCATCACCGACGTGGCGGCCACTGAGCCGGCACCCACTTCATACGGACCGATCCGCTATAGCGTACTCGGCGCCGTGAGCTTCGTGCATGTCTTGAACGACATGATGCAGTCGGTGATCGTCGCGATCTACCCGCTGCTCAAGGGTGAGTTCAAGCTCGGATTCTTCGAGATTGGTGTGATCACGCTGACTTTCCAGCTGACGGCCTCCCTATTGCAGCCTGTCGTCGGCATGGTGACCGACCGGCGGCCCTTGCCTTACTCGCTGCCGATCGGGATGTGCTTCACGTTGAGCGGCCTGCTGCTGTTGTCGGTCGCGCCGTCCTACCCGATCCTGCTGTTGGCGGTCGGCTTGATCGGGTGCGGATCGTCGGTGTTCCATCCCGAGTCGTCGCGCGTCGCCCGCATGGCGTCCGGCGGACGCTTCGGCTTCGCACAGTCCGACTTCCAGATCGGCGGCAACGTCGGGCAGGCGCTCGGCCTGCTGCTGGCCGCCGTCATCGTGCTCAAGCTCGGGCGCTCGCATGTCGGGTGGTTCGGCTTGGCCGCGCTGCTGGCGATCGTGATCCTGCTGCAGGTCAGCCGCTGGTACAGCCGGCATGCGGATGAACGGGTTCGCAAACCCCGGCCCGACGACCAACCGCCACTACCGGCGCCGGTGATACGGCGCACGATCGGCGTGCTGCTGGTGCTGATGTTCTCCAAGTTCTTCTACCTCGCGAGCATCAGCAGCTACTACGAGTTCTATCTGATCCACCGGTTCGGCTTGTCGGTGCACGCTTCGGCGAACCTGCTGGGGGTGTTCCTGTTCGCAGTGGCCGCGGGCACGCTGGTCGGCGGCCCGCTGGGCGACCGCATCGGCCGCCGGCGGGTGATCTGGTTCTCGATCCTCGGCGCCGCGCCGTTCACGCTGCTGCTGCCGCACGTCGGGCTTGGCTGGACCGTGGCCCTCAGCATCATCATCGGGATGGTGCTGGCGTCGGCCTTCCCGGCCATCATCGTCTACGCGCAAGACATGCTGAGCAACCGGATCGGCATGGTGTCGGGTCTCTTCTACGGTTTCAGCTTCGGTCTCGGCGGCATCGGTGCCGCGGTGCTGGGCCTGATCGCCGATGATTTCGGCATCGTGTTCGTTTATCAGGTCTGCGCCTTCCTGCCGCTGCTCGGCGTGCTCGCCGTGTTGCTGCCGGATGTGCGACCGCCCGGGTACAAAGAGCCCGTGCCGGCGCTCGCGGTGCGGGCTTTCTGAACTGGTCTGCGAAAGTAGGACGCCGCGCGCTACGGGAACTGCTGCCCCTTCGAACTCGCAGGCTCAGCCCAAGTACTCACTGTCGGTCGGGCTGGCTTCTTCTTTTTTGTCTCATCTGTCCACTGGCGGACAGACAGCCGGTGCCGCTGGACTGATGGTGTGCGCTGCAAAGGGAGACGCCATGTCCAGCGCATTGCCAGCCACCGCGAAGCCGGCAAAGCAGTCGGCGCAAACCGAGGCGGATGACCGCTCGCTTGCGTACGTTCTGAGCGCGTACACCGTGTTCGCCACGCTGTGGTTGCTGTTTGCCACCGGCATCGGTGTCGTGCTCGCCTACAAGTTCGGCGCCCCCGAGTTCGGCTCGGGCGAGTGGCTGACCTTCGGCCGGCTGCGCCCGATCCACACCAACGCGACGTTCTACGGCTGGGCGAGCATCGCGCTCGTCGGGCTCGCCTACTACGTTGCGTCGCGCAGTTCGCGCACACCCTTGTACAGCATCAAGCTCGCGTGGCTCGGGCTCGCGCTGTTCAACATCGCCGCGATCGCCGGCACGGTGGCGCTCGACCTCGGCTACAACGACGGCAACCTCGAATATCGGGAATGGCCGTGGCCGATCCGGCTCATCTTTCTGGCCGCGCTCGTGGTCACCGCGTGGAACCTCGTCGCCACCGTTGCGCGGCGCAACACCCACGACATCTACCTCTCCAACTGGTACACGATGGGCGGCGTGCTCTGGACCTGCATCATCGCCACGGTTGCGATCGTGCCTTGGTACCAGTACGGGCTGGGCCAGGTCTCGGTGTCAGGCTTCTACATGCACAACGCGGTCGGCATGTGGTTCACGCCGATGGCGCTGGGCATCTTCTACTACGCGTTGCCCAAGCTGCTCAGCCGCCCGATCTATTCATATGCGCTGGGCGTGCTGGCGTTCTGGACGAATCTGGCCTTCTATCCGATCCTCGGCGCGCACCACTTCCTGTTCAGCCCGCTGCCGTGGTGGCTGCAGACGACCGCGATCGTCTTCAGCGTCGCGATGCTGGTGCCGGTGCTCGGCGGCAGCGCCAACTACCTGCTGACCATGCGCGGGCGGATGCGCGCGATGGAGCACTCGTATGCGCTGCGCTTCATCTTTGTCGGCGTCATCGGCTACCTGGTCGGCTCCACGCAGGGCACGTTCGAGGCCTTCCGCTCGTTGCAGGAAGTCTGGCATTTCACCAACTACACCATCGGCCATTCGCACCTGACGATGTACGGCTTCATCACCTTCGCAATCTGGGGCGGCATCTATGCGCTGCTGCCGCTGGCGAGCGGCAAACAGCCCAGCCAGCTCGGCCTCGCGCTGCACTTCTGGATGGCGCTGGTGGGCAGCTTTATCTATGTCATATCGCTCTCGGTCGGCGGCACGCTGCAGGGGATGAACTGGATCGACGGCCGGCCGTTCATCCAATCCGTGATCGACATGCAGCCGTACTACGTCTGGCGCGGTGTCGGCGGCGCGCTGATGTTCCTCAGCCACATCGTCTTCGCCTGGAACGTCTGGCGCATGACCTTCGGCCCAGCCGGCGAAGCCCCGAGCGTTGCGGAGGGGACCGCCCACCCGGCGGTAGCATGAGCGCGCCGGGTCGCCGTGGCACCGAAGGGACCACTTTCGTGGCCCCCGGGGATTGCCGAAGTGCAATGCACGGAGGCGCCCAATGAACAAGCTGTTGGCGATCGTCGGCGGCTCGACGCTCGTCTATGCGTCGCTCGCAATGCTGATGGGCGTACTGCCAGGCATCACTCTTTCGAATACCCCGCCAGGCCCCGGTGTGGAGCCGTTGACGCCACTGCAGGCCGAAGGTCGCGAGGTCTATATCGCCAACGGCTGCAGCTATTGCCACACGCAGCAGGTGCGCCCGCTGGCGCAGGACAAGGTATTCGGCCGGCCTTCGGCGCCCGGGGACTTTGCCTATCAGACGCCCGAGTTGCTGGGCTCGGCGCGCATCGGGCCCGACCTGACGAATATCGGCGCCCGCCAGCCGAGCGAGGTGTGGCAGTACATCCACCTCTACAACCCACGTGCGGTGGTTGCTGAATCGGTGATGCCGTCGTTCGACTGGCTGTTCGATGTCGTCGACAAGGCACCACAAGGCGTGACGGCAGTGCCGCTGCCGAAGGACTTCGCACCGGTGCAGGGCGTCGTCGTGCCGAGCCGCAAGGCGCAGGCGCTGCTCGCGTACCTGCTGTCGCTCAAGCAACCCGCGCTGCCCGGCGGCGCAGGCGAGACCGTCGCCATGGCTGCCGGGGCCGCACCTGCCGGCGGCACCGCAACCCCTTCGACAACTGGAGCTACTGCAGCGACCGCAGCGCCTGCAACAACGGCCGCCACCGGTAGCCAGGACAGCGCCAAAGGCGAGGCCCTGTTCGTCTCGAACTGCGCGGCCTGTCATCAGGCGAGCGGCGAGGGCCTGCCCGGCGCGTTCCCGCCACTGAAGGGCAATGTCGCCGTCAACGACGCGGACCCGACGAAGCACATCAGCGTGATCCTGCACGGGCTGCAGGGCGCCGTGGTCGACGGCGTCACCTATGCGAGCCCGATGCCGCCGTTCGCGGACACGCTTGCCGACGCCGACATCGCCGCCATCGTCAACCACGAGCGCGCGTCGTGGGGCAACCAGGGCGCCAAGGTGACCGCAACCCAAGTGGCCGCCGAGCGCGCCAGGAAGAAGTGAAGGTGCAACATGACTCACCACATGACTGGCCCGCTGCTCGGCAACCTCATCATCATCGGAGTCGGCGGCTTGATCACGCTGGCGTGTTTCGCCGCGATGTTCTGGATGATCTTCCGTCCCGGCGAACGGGACCCGAAGCACCCGAAGTACGACATCCTGAATGAAGACAAATGAACCAAGGTGACGCCATGGGCAAGCCGCGGGTGCGTGTTTTCCTCGACGACGACACGCAGCCGATCATCGATCGCGAACTGCCAGCCGACATCGTGCTCGACACCCGCGATATCGACGACGGGCCGCACCGGCTCAAGATCCGTGCGCAGGATCAGCACGGCCGCGAAGGCGTCGAGGAAATTCCGTTCACGGTGCACAACGGGCCCGGCATCGTCGTCTCCGGCCTCAAGCCCCATTCGACACGGCGCGGCGAGGTGCGCTTCGCGGTCGATGCCTTCAGCACCGAAGATCCCTTCGATCCACGCCGCGCCGAAGCGCGCTCATCGATTCCGGTCTGGGTCTGGGTGATGTCGCTGTTCGTCGTCGCCTGGGCCGTCTGGTATGCGGCTCGCATGTGGGATGTGCCGGCAGAGTTTGCACAGTCGCCCACCTACCGTGGTGAGCCTGCCGCGGCACCCGCACCCGCACCCGCACCCGCACCGGCACCGGCACCGGCAGCCGAGCCCGCGAAGTAGCGCCGCGCGGCCCCGGCTGGCCCGGCCGCGTCGCGCACGCGCTGCGTGGGGTTAGCATTCGCACTGTCACACCACAACCCACATTACGAGGTCGGTCATGTACCAGCGCATTCTTGTTTCGATCGACGGCAGCCCGACATCCGATCGCGGGCTGGACGAGGCCGCCAAACTGGCCACTGTCTGTGGCTCGACGCTGCGCCTGATTCACATCGTCGATCCGATCCCGTTCACGGTCGGCTACGAGGCGCTCGGCCGCAATACCGGCCGCGACATCGAGTCGATCGAGAAGGCGGCGCAGGAAATGCTCGACGCCGGCAAGGCGCGCGCACTTGCGGCAGGCGCGAAGAACGTCGAAACCGTGCTCGTCGAGCGCACCACGGCGCGAATCTCGGAGCGCATCGTCGAGCAGGCCAAGACCTGGAATGCCGAGTTGATCGTCATCGGCACCCACGGTCGGCGTGGCGTCGGCCGCATGCTGCTCGGCAGCGACGCCGAGCAGACCGTTCGCATCTCGCCAGTGCCGGTGTTGCTGGTGCGCGCGCCGGAAGAGGCGGCGGCCGAGTAGGCCACCTCCGCTCGCCCAGGTGCGAGCGAGAGCATGCGCTACTCAGGCAGCGTGTAGCGCCCGTTCACCAGTTCGCGAAACGCTTCGCGCGTCTGCCACGGCTCGAGGTCGGCGCGACGTTCGATGCGCTGCGCCTCGTTGGCGAGAAACTCGTCCTTGATCGCGTGCCGGAACCAGTTCGAATAGTCGCCGCGACGCAGATGAAACAGCCACGTCGCCTCGTCGATGCCCTGCGCGATCTGGCAGAAGACGGCCAGGTTCTGCGCCTTCAGGTTGTGGCCACCGTCCGGCCCGCGAAAGTAAAAGCTGTGCCAGCGCAGGTTGCCTTCGGCGTACTTGCGGCGGTGGCGGATTCTTTCGGCGCGCGCGCGCTGCGCTCGCAACGCGAACGGCGGCTGCCGGCCCGACAGAAACCAGGCGACGACCTGATCGGGCCGGTATGAAAGGCCCCGCGGCCAGGACAGAGCGTGGCCGATCGCTTCGGCGAATTTCGCGAGCGTGCGCTCGGGTGACTGGCCGATCGCGACGACGACGTCGATCGGCGCCAGGACAGCCGGCGCCACATGATCGGGATGCACGGTGACGAGAATCGTCTCCTGCAGCCGCAGCGGCAAGACCAGACCGGCATGGCCCCAGGTGTCGGGCAGCATGTGGTGCGCCTCGTCGAGTACCAGCCAATGCGGCCGCCCGGTGCGCGCCCGCATCGCCTGCAGGGTCGGAATCAACTGCGCGAAGAACCCCGGCCGGTCGTCGAGCGGAATACCGAGCAGGTTGACGCTCAGATTGATCTTCGGATCTTCGAGGATCGCGAGCACCTCGCCGACGCTCGGCGCACGCGCCTGGTTGCCGAGCGCGACGACATCACGCAAAGTGCCGTAGTCGCCTTCGGGGTCGACGATGCAGACTTGATAGTCCTTGTCGATGAGGCGCTCGACGATTCCCGCAGTGAGCGTCGACTTGCCGCAACCCGAAGGCCCGGCGATCAGCACGTTGTGGCCGTAGGGCGGCAGATGCACCGCGCTGCCGTCACCGCGCCGACCGAGCAGGATCAGGTTGCGCGGCAGATTGCCCCTCGTACGCTCCAGATCGTCGGCGATCAACTCGTCGATCAGCTCGATGACGCCGTCACCGTTCGCGGCCGAGGTGACGATCGCCGCAACGTCCTTCGTCGACTGCGACGCATTGCCCACCGCCACCGCACATTCGCAGCGCTGGAGGAACGACTGGTCGTTCTCGGCATCGCCGACGCCCACCACCTCGTGGCGCGACAGCCCGAGCTCGCGCAAAGCGTAGTCGAGCCCCGAAGCCTTGTTGACACCGGCGGGCAGCACCATCACCGCGTTGCGGTTGCCGATCACCTGCATCTCGAGGCCGAACTCCCAGATGACGTCCTGCACCGTCGACCGGTGCGGCGCGAGGGTCGCGACCACCACCTGCCCGATCTCGAGCGGCTCGACGCCGCGCGCGCGCAGCTCCTACACGAAGCGCTCGGGCGGCGGATCGCCCAGGCACGTCCGCTCGCGGCTCGCGGGGTGATAGACGATCGCGCCGTTCTCGGCGACGATGAGGTCGAACAAGTGGGCACACGAACACACCGCGAGCAGGTCGTCGAGCCGCCGGCCGGTGACCATGATCACGCGTCTGCCCGAGACGCGCAGGCGCTCCAGCGCGCGTTGCACCGGCTCCGACATCCGGTCGTGCGAAGCGAGCGTGCCGTCGTAGTCGCTCACGAGTGCGAGATAGCGCACGTTCGATTCCTCCTTTGCTTCGCTGCCGTGGCTGGCACGGTAGTGAGCTTAG
>JBDTSN010000080.1:0-7516 GCA_039931145.1 Burkholderiales bacterium
GCGCCGAGCGCATCCGCCAGATCGAGGTCGCGGCGATGAAGAAGATGCGCAAGGCGCTCGTCGAAGCGGCCTGAGACTGGCGCGCCTGAGCCGACGCCGGGCCGCGCGCCCAGTCGGCTGAGATCCTCTCGTGGGCGCGAGCAACGCGAGCTTGGGGCCGTCAGTCGGTCGCCGCCGGGCCGCTCCCAAGGCGACCGAACTCCCCTTGGGGGGCGCGAGCAGCGCGAGCTTGGGGTCGTCAGATCAACCCGCAGCGAGCAACTGCTTCAGGTCCGACTGCAAGTCTTCCGCCGGCATGCCGTAGCGCTCGAAAAGGCGCAAGTGCCCTTGCGAGTCGATGACGTAGGAGCCGGCGGTGTGGTCCACGGTGTAGCTGTCGGGCGTCTTGCCCGGCACCTTGGCGAAGAAAACCTTGAACTCGCGCGCCGCTTCGGCAGTCTGCTCGGGCGAGCCGCGCAACGCGATGAAGCTCGGGTCGAACGCGGCGAGGTAGGCTTTGAGCACCGCGGGTGTGTCGCGTTCCGGATCGACGGTGACGAAGATGCCTTGCACGCGGTCGCCGTCGGCCCCCATGGCGCGCTTGATTGCAGCCAACTCGGCCATCGTCGTCGGGCAGACGTCGGGGCACTGCGTGTAGCCGAAAAAGACGACGCTCACCTTGCCCTTGAAGTCGGCAAGCGTTCGCTCCTTGCCTTCTGCGTCGGGTAGCGTCAGCTTGCGGCCGTAATCGGCGCCGGTGATATCGACGCCGTGAAAGCTGGGCTTAGACGAACCCGACAGGCCGAGCTTGTCGCAACCGGCGAGACCGACGCCGACCAGGCTGGCGAGCGCGGCGCCGAGCAACAGGCTGCGACGGGAATTCGGTGCCTGCGTCACAGCAACGGCCTCAGATAGTGATCCACCAGCAGCGCGGCGAACAGCAGCGAAAGATAGACGATCGAGTAGCGGAACGTTCGGCGCGCCAGTGCGTCGCTGTAGTCGCGCCACAGCATCCATGCGTATGCGGTGAAGACGGCGCCGAGCGCAACCGCGGCGACGAGGTAGATCACGCCGCTCATGCCGAAGAGGTACGGCAGCAACGTCGCCGCGAACAGCACGAGCGTGTAGAGCAGCATCTGCAGGCGCGTGAACTCGGAGCCGTGAGTGACGGGCAGCATCGGCAAGCCGGCACGCCGATAGTCTTCGACGCGGTAGAGCGCGAGCGCCCAGAAGTGCGGCGGTGTCCACAGGAAGATGATGAGACACAGCAGCAGCGCTTCGGGGCCGACGTCGCCGCGCATCGCGGCCCAGCCGAGGACCGGCGGCATCGCGCCCGACGCGCCACCGATGACGATGTTCTGCGGCGTCGCCGGCTTCAGGACGACGGTGTAGATGACCGCGTAGCCAACGAAGGTGGCAAACGTCAGCCACATCGTCAATGCGTTGACGAACACGCCGAGCAATGCGCTGCCGAGCGCGCACAGCAGCACCGAGAAGGCAAGCGCCTGCCTTTCTGTCAACTGGCCCTTTGCCGTCGGCCGCCAGGCGGTGCGCGCCATGCGCATATCGATCCGTTTTTCGACCAGGCAGTTGAACGCCGCTGCTGCCGCCGCGACGAGCCAGATGCCAATGCTTGCCGGAATGAGGAGCCGCCAATCGGGGACGCCGGGAACGGCGAGCAGCATGCCGATCACGGCGCAAAAGACGATCAACTGCACGACGCGCGGCTTGGTCAGCGCGAAGTACTGGCGCGCACGCGACGCGGCGGACGTCTTCAGCGCATGCGGGGAGGAAATTGCTTGCGTCATCTTGAACGGGCACTGTTCGGGAACTGGCAGTACGCGTCGCCGTCAATGCCGCAGCGGCATCGCAACGCAAGGTCAACGAAATAGAGCGGTGTGCGAATCATTGACGTTGATCATACTAAGGCGCGGCAACCCGCAACCGGGTCGTGCCCATTGCCGGCACACCCGCACGGGCTTGATGCGCCCGCGTCAGCAGCATCGTGAGCAGCACGACGATCATCGCCGCACCGCCGGTATGTGCCACCGCGGCGAGCAGCGGCCAGCCGAGCACGACGTTCGACAGGCCGCTCGCCAACTGCCACGCCGCGACGCCGCCGATGGCCGCCGCCCAGCTTCGCAGCGGCCGTTGCTCGCTCCCCGCACGCCAAAGATTCCACGCGAGGGCCGCGAGGGTCGCGAGCACGACATACGCCGCGAGGCGGTGCACATAGTGGATCGCGGTGAGCGCTTCAAACGGCAGCCAGCCGCCGTCTTTCCCTTCGCCGAGCGCGCGCCAGATCGTGAAGCCGTGATCGAAATCCATTGCTGGCCACCACGAACCCTGGCAGGTCGGGAAGTCGGTGCAGGCGAGCACCGCGTAGTTGGTGCTGACCCAGCCGCCGAGCGCGATCTGCACCACGCTGAGCGCGAGCACGGCGAGCGTCGCCCCGTAAAGCCTGCCCGGCAGCGGCAACGGTGCGCGACGATAGCGTTCGAGTTGCGCCGCGAGCAGTGCAAGCAGCCCGAGGCCGCCGAGCAGATGCGCGGTAACGATCGCCGGGTAAAGCTTCATCGTCACCGTCAAGGCGCCGAATGCGCCTTGCACGGCGACCCAGACGAGTGTCGCGGTCGCCCACCAGGGCGAGACGCCTTCGCCGCCCTCACGCTTGCGGCGCCGCGCCTCGATCCAGCTCGCAATCGCAAGCACCGTGATCAGCACGCCGACGCCAGTCGCGAGATAGCGGTGGATCATCTCAACCCAGGCCTTGCCGTGCGTCACCGGGCCGCTCGGCAGCGCCGTCTGTGCGGCATGGATCTCGGCGCTTGCGCCGAGCGGGCTCGCATTGCCGTAGCAGCCCGGCCAGTCGGGGCAGCCGAGGCCCGAATCGGTGAGCCGGGTAAAGGCGCCGAACAGCACCAGATCGAAAGTCAGGAACAACGTCAGCAAAGTCAGTGCGCGCAGCCGGCCGACATCGCCTGCACCGCGGTTTCGCAGCCAGACCCACGCGAGCGGGCCTGCGGCGAGCGCGATACCCATCAGCGCAACGCGCACCACAGGCGCGAAGTCGTAGAGCGGCTGCGCATCCATTCGCTAGCGGCCTGGCAAGTCCCATGACGATGAGGCCCGTAACAGACGATCGATGTCGCGCTTGAGCTTCGACGGGTCGGGATTGGCGGGCACGCGCATCATCCACTGTCCCATCGGATCGACGACATACATCTGCTGCTCGAGCGTGTGGCCTGCGTCCGGCGCCAACCAGCGCGCCAGCGCAACGCGCGGCACGCGCAGTATCGACACCGGCGTGCCCGCCGAAGTGGCGGCGGCGAGTTCCGGGCGCAGCGCGGCGTCGTCGGTGACGAACCAGATCTTGTCGACGCGATCACGTTCCTTGCCGAGCGTCTCGCGCAGTTGCCGCTGCAGGACGAGCAAATCCTCGCACTGCCTGTCACATGCGCCTGCACCAACCACGACGAGCAGCCATTGCCCCTTCAGCAACGCAGGCTCTACTGCTTCGCCTCGCAAGTCGGCAAGCGGAAGTTCGGCCGCGCTTGGAAGCGGACGCGGCGGCGAGATCAGTTCGCTGTAATTGGCGCCAGCGCCGGGACGCACGACGTAGAAAGTGAAGTACGACGCAACGACCGGCGCGGCGCACAACGCGAATATGGCGATCATCTTCCAGCGGCCGCTGCGCGTGCGCGCCTCGTCCGGGATCACCGGCTTTGGCAGGGAGTGAACGGTGAGGCCGATGGGGTCGGCAGCGCCGTCAGCGCGGGCTGCGGCCAAGACGGGGTCGGATGAGTTGGAACCAGACATAAAGACCTGCAATCAGCGCGGCCATGGACCACCACTGGAAAACATAACCATAGTGGGTGGCGACGTCGATCGCCGGCCGCGGCCAGTCGCGCAACAGACCATCGGATGCGGCGCCAACCTGGCGCACCGAAATCGGCGCGAGAGCGACGCCGATCTCGCGCGAAAAATTCTCAAGATCGATATTTTGCCGGATCGGGCCGCCCGCGGCGGCGTCGAACTCAAAGAGCCGCGACGGCGGCGGGGCAATCTGCCCTTCGATCTCGACCGTCCCCTGCGGCGTCGGGACGTCCGGCAGGCTCGTCCGCACCTCGAAATTGCGCGGCACCCAGCCGCGCTGCACGAGCACCGCGCCGCCCGCCCATTGGAGCGGCGTCACGACGATGAAGCCGGTGCGCGAATTCAGCGGCCGGTTGTCGAGAAAAATCGTTCGATCCGCAAGCCAATGGCCCTCGAGCTGCACGCGCCGGTACTGCAGGCTCTCGTCGCCCGCACGCAGCGCTTCGATCGCACTCACGCCGACCGGCGGCAGGCTGCTTCGCGCATCGAGCGCAGATTGCATTTCAAGCTTTTGCGCTGCGCGATCCCACTGCCACCAGCCGAGCCCCGCCGTGACTGCAACACCGACGACGGTAGCAAGCAGCAAGACGAGGCGGCTGGCAGCGCCCTTCAATCGCACGCTCCAAAGGTGGGCGACGGATAATGAATCTGCATGATGAAACTCGCCGTAGCCATTGCGTTCGCCTTGATCCTGCTCGCACTCGGCGTCGCCGGCGTGGCAATGCTGCGCGGAGATCGCGAAGGTGAACCCAAACGCCACACGATGATGCATGCGCTCGCGTGGCGCATCGGCTTGTCGGTGCTGCTCTTTGTCTGCCTGCTTGTCGCCTACGGGCTCGGATGGATTCAGCCGACGGGACTGCCGCTGGATCGCTGAACCAGCGGTCCCAGCCCCGTTTGCGAAGAAATTGTAAGCGTCACCCACATGTGCGTGGCTGAGACTGCAGAGTGCAAAAAAACGGGAGCCTAACAGGCTCCCGTTTTCCTTTCACACCGGCCAACGCCATAGGCGCCGGCCAAGCAGAAGCATCAGCTGCGCTTGCGCGTCGCGTAGGCGAGGCCCATCAGGCCGAGGCCGAACAGCGCGTAGGTCGAAGGCTCTGGAACGCCCGGCGTGATGCTGCCGAATGTCACATCGTCGAACACAATGAAGTTGGCCGAGCCGGCAAAGGAGATCGATTTCGCGACCCCCGCGAAGCCGACGCCCGCGGAGACAAACGGGCAATATGCCGCGCCGTAGGAACCGTCGCAGGTGCTCGGCGTCAGACCCAGATTCAGGGTCGCGAGCAGATTACCCGTGCCGTTCAGGTCATCGTAGACGCTGACGCTGCCGGGCGTGTTGGGCGCTGCGTAGTTGAACGAAAAGCCGGTATCGAATCCGGCGCCGAAGTTCATGTACGTCTGTGGCCCGTTGAGCCAGAACAGGGCTCCGAGTTCGGAACCAGGCGCGACACCACCGCGCGAAGTGTTGGAGCAAAAGTCGTTGTTCGGGGTGTTCAGGCAGATCGCGAGCGCGTTGTCGGTGAACTCGACACCGTAGTTGGTGCCGCTCGTGCCCTGGGAGCTAGTAGCTCCGTTGTAGAACCCTCCAATGGCCGCGTAGTCCGTCGACGGGTATGTCGCGTTGATGCCTTCGAAATTGAGCGAGATAACAGCCGCATTGGCCGAACCGAATGCCAAGAGGACACCTGCCGCTACCGTTGACAACTTGTAAGAAACCTTCATCGAAATTCTCCTTGACTGGGTTAGCTGAACCACCGAGGCTCCTCGACAAACTTGTCCCCAAGTTGCCCCGCAAGAACCCTGGGACGATCGTACTTGCATGAGTTGTCTTCAGAAACCCCTCATTCGAGGGGGATTTCGGGGTGGGCGCTGGATGGAAACCCTTAGACCGACGGGTGCCAAGGCGCAGAAGCCCAGCGGCGCGGAACATAGAATTCAGCTGCGCGCCTGCGTTCGCTGGTACGGCGAATGACAAGGGGTTTCCCATTTCGCTTCTCTGCCATCTCCTGTGGAGTCCGAACATGCCTTCCACTGCTCACGAGGCGCGGGTCAACGCGCTGACCCAGGTTCGCGATGCCGCAGGCCGCGGAGAATCGGCGACCGCCAACGATCTCGCTTTCGCAGCGATGCGCTGGGTCGAACAGCCGGCCCTGATGCAGCGTGTGTTAACCGAGCTTGAACGGGAGCAAAAATCTCGACCCGATGCGTCAGCTGCGCCAGAAATCTGGCGGCGATACGGCGGCATGTCCGCGCGTGCGGGCAACCTCGTCGATGCCAGCGCTGCACTCGATCTGGCGTTGGCGCTCGAGCCAGATGACTTCCGAGCGCGGATCGATGCAGGGACCGTGGCATTCATGCGCGCCGATTTGCCGGCCGCGCGGATCCATTTCGAGCACGCCGCAGCGCTGATGCCTGCTGAGGTGGAGCCACTCGCCTCGCTCGCGGCGGTGGCAGCCCGGCAGCAGCGCCACGGTGAGGCACGAGAGCTGGCCGAGCGGGCGCTGGCCCTTCGCCCCGATCTGGTCACGGCACACATGGCCATTGCACGCGCGGACCTGCTCGAGGGGTTGGCCGCCCGCGCCGAGGCGCGGATGACACAGTTACTCGCTTTATCTACCCTCAACGAAGCCCAGCGCATCGGCGCTTTGGACCTCCGCGCCGACGCCCGCGATGCGCTCAACCGGCCGCTTGATGCCTTCGCCGACTATGCAGACCGTAACGCGATTCTCGAGCGAATCAACGCACCGCGCATCGCAGCCGAGCTGCATGAACGCCGCATCGACCAGGCGCAGCGGCTGGCCCGTTGGTTCGAGTCCGCCGCGCCCGAGCAATGGCGAACGAGGGCCGGCGCGGACGCAATGCGCCCGGTACGGGAACATGTGTTCCTGGTTGGCTTTCCACGCTCGGGAACCACTTTGCTCGAGAAGATGCTGGCCTGCCACCCCGACATTTCCACGCTCGAGGAAGTGGATCATCTGTCCACTGCCGCAGGAGCCCTGCTCGCTGACGATTCGGCATTGCGCGAACTGGCAAACCTGTCCGCCGTGCGAGCCGACACCGCCCGCGAAGTCTACTGGCGAGGCGTCGAATCCTCGGCCGGCGGTTCGCTTTCAGGGCGAATACTGGTCGACAAGTTGCCGCTGCATACGATGGCCTTGCCGCTGATCGCCCGCCTGTTTCCGGACGCGAAGATCCTATTCGGGCTGCGCGACCCGCGCGACGTCGTGCTGAGCTGCTTCAGGCGACGCTTCCAGATCAATGCCGCGATGTTCGAGTTCCTCACGCTGGAAGGCGCGGCCCGGTACTACGCCGCTGTGATGTCGCTCGCACGGCAGTACCGATCATTGCTGCCGCTCGAGGTGCATGAGGTCCGCCATGAAGCGATGGTCGCCGACTTCGAAGGGGAGGCGCGCAAGACACTGGCGTTCGTTGGCGTGGACTGGAATCCGTCAGTCCACGGCTTCGCAGAGCGGGCGCGGGCGCGGGCAGTCACGCCCAGCGACCTTCAACTCACGCGGGGCCTCAACGCCGACGGCGTCGGGCAATGGCGTCGCTATGAGGCCTCGCTCTCGCCGGTGATGGGAATCATCGACCCCTGGCTCACTCACTACGGCTACGCCCACGGCTGATCGTACGCAAGCGTGCGGCGCCACCTCGG
>JBDTSN010000081.1:0-7497 GCA_039931145.1 Burkholderiales bacterium
AAAGGCGTGACGGCGATCAGATAGACGCCACGGGCGGTCGCATCAAGTCGGTTCACTTCACACTCCCGGTGATCTGCGCGTTGTCTTCGTGATTCAACCAGCCGCAAGGTGGGCTCAAGCCCAGTTCTCCAGGCGGAGCTTCGGCACGCGTTTGAATTCACGCAGATTGTTGCTCACCAGCGTCAAGTCGAGCGCCAGCGCATGTGCGGCAATCTGGGTGTCGAACGGCCCGATCGGCGTGCCCTTGCTTTCGAGCGCACTGCGCAGCTCGCCGTACGAACGCGCAGCTTCTGCACCGTACTCGGCAATCTCCAGCGGTGCGAGAAAGCGATCGAGCGCAAGGAGGTTGCGCCGCGAGCCGCTGTTGCGCACGCCGAAATACAGCTCGCCCGCCGTCACTGCGGAGATGCCGAGACCTTCGGCCTCATGCGCCAGAAACCGCTCCAGCACGGCCGGCGGCCGCGCGTTGATGACGTAGATGCAGATGTCGGTGTCGAGCATGTAACGCATCGCGCTTCATCCGCCGGTGCTGCCGATCCGGCGCTTGCGACGGGGTGCACTCGCGGTGGCGGCCGGGGCGACCGCCGAGCGCGCCGCGCCCGCAGCGGGTTGTTCGCGAACGACGGGATGCCCAGGCTCGAACTCGTCGAGCGCGGCGATCAGGCTCTGGATCGACGCGCGCGGCCGGGTGCTCAAGACGACATCGTCCCCCTGGCGTCGGACAAACACCTCGCTGCCGGGGAATCGAAACTCCTTCGGCAGACGCACGGCCTGGCTGCGACCATGCATGAAGATTTTCGCGACGGGTTGCGAGGTTTCGCTCATGACAGATCCCCTGAAGGTAGCTATCGAGTGTATATCACGGCCTGAGCGCGATCGATCAGGCCGCGTTCAACCTCCTCGGCGACTTTCCTCGCGCCACCGAAGGCCCATTGCGTTCAGCCAATCGCCGCATCGATCTGCTGCGCAAGGCCCATGCCGCGCTCGGTCTTGAAGAGCATCGCAAAGACGGCCTTGCCGCCGCTGCGATCAGCCCACAGCCGCCCAACCTGCCCCTTCTCGATTTCCTTCGGCACGTTGCGCAGATGCTCGCCCTTGTACTCGGCGACGAACAGCCGGCCGTCGGTCAGCTCGCAGACGAAGTCGGGATAGAAGCGGCCGAACGAGGTCGGCAGCCAGAAGCCGGCGACCGGATCGGAGTCGAGGTTGCGCACCCAGTGCCTGATGGCCGCGTGTTCGTCGATCGCCATCGCGCAACGCCACTCCTCGCCACCGTCTTCCAGGTCGGCCGGCAGCGGGTAGTAGTGCCTGGCGAACCTGAACTTGCCGCGGTACTGCTTGTGCGCCGGAACCGGATAGACGGCCGGGTCGAAGCGGAAAACGTGTGCCGCGCTCGCCTCCAGCGCCCAGCCGCCGTCGAACACGAGTTGCCTGAAAGCACCGTGCGCGGCCTTGTCGCGCAGCTCGGCGATGCGCAAGCACAGGCGTTGCATCAAAGGGTATTGATGGCGCGCCAGTTGCTCCAGCGGCACGCGCTGTTCATGCACAAGATGGCGCAGCGAAGCGACCACGAAAGCGCGCAACTGCGCCGGCAGAACATCGCGCGCGGCGTTGCGCGAAGGGTGCTGAATCTCGGCGCACAGCCAGCGCACCAGATCGTCCTCGGTGATCGTGGCGTGCACCGCGTCGAGCGCCAGTTGCGCCGCATCGCCGCGGCCGACGCGCAACTTCTGGCCGTCCAGATACACCTCCCACAGCGCCGCCTGCTCCGCCATCGCAAAGCCGGGCAGGCTGACGGGCTCGGCCAGCAGGTTGAGCGCGACCTCGTCGAACACCGCCTCGCGCTCGAGCAGCGCCAGTTCGCCCTGCCCGCCTTGCGCGGCGGGCACGCGATAGCACAGCCGCGGCACGGGCTTGAACACGACGCCGCGATGGGCCGGCGCGAGCGCCGCCGACACGAGCGCGTTGTGGCGCTCGATGCTCTGGCCCACCTGTTCGCGCTGCTTGCCGCGCTGGCCTTTGATCAGCTCACTCGCCAGCGCCTCCGGCACGGCGCCGCGCAGTTGCACGCGCTGGCGCTCGCCGTCGCTCGTCACCGTCACTTCGCCCGCCGCCTGCGCGGCGGCAAGCGCAGGCGGCAGCGGCGCGCCTACCGGCAGGTCCACCATCAGCGATGGCAGCACGGGCTCGGCGCGGCGCGCGGCGAACAAGGGGCCGTCATCCCTCCCGTCGTCACTACCATCGTCCAGATCGAGCGGCAACTGCGGCGCGATCATCGACGCCATGTCGAGCGGGTCGAACCCCATGCCGTCGATCAATCGATCGGCGAGCGCATTCGCCGCCATGCCGGTGTCGGCTTCGGTGACGTGCGCGTACGCCTTGTTCAGCGCCGGTCGCTCGCGCCGCGTGGCGTACGGCATGCGCAGCACGCGGCCGAGCAACTGCTCGATCGCAGTCGCCGAGCGGATCGACTGCACCGAGCACAGCACATAGGCGAACGGGCAGTCCCAGCCCTCGCGCAGCGCTTGCACGGTAATGATGAAGCGCACCGGGCAGTCGCGCGCCGAAAGGTTCAGCCCATCGAGCTCGCGCAGCGTGCCGGTCGCCACCTTCACCTGCGCCTCGGGGATATGCAGTTCATCCACCAGATGCGCGCGCAGCACGTCCACGTTCACCGGCTTGTCGCTGTTCTCGGCCTGCAAGAGGACGATCGGGCGGATGTAGGCGCCGCGGTTCGGCCCCTCGCCCGCTTCCTCCTGTTGCGCCTCGGCCTCCAGCAGGCGCTGCGTCTGCACCGCGTCGAACACCGCCGCCTGCCAGCCGCGCGTGTGCTCGACGAGCACGATCGGCATCTTGATCATGTGCTCTGCCTGCAACTGCTGCGCCGACACGTGAAACAGCACATTGGTGCGCTTGGGCACCGGCGTTGCCGTCAGCTCGAGGATGAGCGACGGGTTGAGCCGCTTCAAGGCCTCGAAGCTGCGCTCGGTCTTGGCGTTGTGCGCCTCGTCGACGATCACATACGGCCGGCGCAGCGCGAGCCAGTTGGCGAGCGACCAGCGCGGCTGGCCGATGAAGCGGGCGAGCATCCTGCGTCCGGCAATGGCGCCGCCTGCGCCGTCTGCGTCCCCGGCCCCGCCTGCCCCGCCCGCCGCTTCTTCTGCGGTGACGCAGGCATCGGGCAGATCGGCGAGCTCAAGCAGCGCATGCGCCGGCACGCTCCTGAAATGCGGCTCGAACTGCTCGGCGAATGCATAGACATTGCGCTGCCCGGTGTCCTCGACGCGAAAGCTCTGGATCGTCGCCACGACGACCACCGCGCGAGCGTCGAAGTCGGCCGCCGAAAGCGTCGCCACCTCATCGAGATCGCAGACCCGCACGCCGTCCCCGCAGGCCTGCGCCAGCGCTTCGTGAAACGGATGCCCCGGTGTACCGAGCGCGGCCAGCGTCTGGGCGCGGATCGTCTCGCTCGGCACCAGCCACAGCGCGAGCGGCTTGGGCGCGGGCGACGGCCATTCGCGCGCCATGCGGCCGACGGCGTGCGCACCGAGCAGCGTCTTGCCGCCGCCGGTCGGAATGCGCAGGCAGACGCAAGGCACGTCGCCGAACGGCTCAGCGTTGTAGCCGTAGCCGGTCTGCTGCTCGAAGGCACTGCGCGCACCCAGCAGGCAGGCGCTGCGCAGGTAATCCTGCAGCGCATCGAGCGCCTGCGATTGATAGCGCTTGAGGTTGAAGGCGGGCATGGCATTCAGCGGCGGTGCCAGTAGCCGGGCTTGCGTCGCTGGTGCATCACAGTCAGGACGACCAGTTCCTCAGCGTCGACGCGATAGATCAGCGCGTAGGGAAAGCGATCGAACAGGCACCGGCGAATACGCTTCGTCAAAGGGGGCCAAAGCAGCGGGTCCCGCGTGATGCGCTCGACCGCACTCGCCATGGCGTCTGAAAAGCCTCGTCCGAGTTCCGAAGAGATGGCGGCGTAGTAGCGTTGCGCCTCGGCGGCTTCGGCCCTGGCGCCACGTGCGAGCCGGATCCGCATCAGGCCAGGCCTAGATCCTTGCGAACCTCCTCCCACGGAACGGTTGTCTCTTCTCCGCGCTCAATGGCGTCGAGCCGCCGTTCGGCCTCCTCGATCCAGGCCGCCTCTATCCCGGGATCAATCGCATGAGGCAAGGTTTGCCGCACGCGCTCCAGCAGCAACTCGCGTTCCCGTTGTGGCAACTGCTCAGCTTGCGCAACGAGTTCATCGACGGTCAGGTTCATGTCTCTACTCCCCGAATAGGCTTGGGCTCGGGTTGAAGCTTAACGCGGCACCGCGTGCGGCAGTTGCTGAAAGACGAGGCCCTCGGCCGTCGTCCTACTTCACACGCGCCAGCCGCTCGGCCATGCGCGTCTGCCAGCCGGGGCCGGTCGCCTTCCAGCGCTCCAGCAGGTCGGCGGGCAGGCGCAGCGAGATCAGCTTGCGCGGGTTGGGCGACACCGGGCGCCCGCCCTTGTTGACGACGGCGCGGGCAAGCATGTCGTCATCGAGTTCGGGCAGTTCGTCGTACTCGCGCGCCTGGATGCGGTGCGCGTCGACGCGCACGAGATCAGATTTCAAGCTGCGCGCCGATGCGGGCTTCTTCGCGGGCATTGGCTTTCCTCATGGAAAAGACGTGGCGAACCGCGCCACGCGGTGTGTAGCCGACCACAACCATGCGCTCGGCGAGCAGGCCGAAGCAGATGATGCGCGGCTCGCCGTAGTCGTGGCGCGTGTCTTCCACTTCGAGCGTCACGCCTTCGAAGACGATGGCCGCGTCAGCAAAGTCCAATCCGCGTTCGGCCAACGTCTTCGCGCGCTTGTCGGGATCGAAACTGATTTCCAGGACGTTATTGTATATACATCAACGTCGTCTGATCGGCCCTTCGCGTCGTTGCTTAGCGCGGCACCGCGTGCGGCAACTGCTTGAAGACGATGCCCTCGGCGGCGAGGCGCGCCTCGCCGAGGCGGCAGGCTTCGCCGTAGACGATCTTCGGCCCGGCGTGCCAGCAGCGCTCGCGCAGCGCGGCGAGCACCGCGCTCGTCAGCACGTTGCCGCCGGCCGGGCGGCGGTCGCCGAGGATGCCGTTGAAGAGCAGGTAGATGGCGGTGCCCTCCTGCGCGCCGAAGCAGCCGAAGCTGCCGAGCAAGGGCAGGCCGCGCGGCAGCACGGCCGCGTCGAGCGGCGTGCCGGTCTCGCGCATCCAGATGAAGGCGGCGAGGTCGGCGAAGCGCACGTCGGCATCGATCTCGCCGTCGGCGTCGAACATCGGCGCGCCGAGCGACAGGAAGCGAAAGCCGCCGCTGCCCTGCCAGCCGACCGCCTTGCTGATGCCGCCCTGCTCGCCTTCGACGACCTTCTGCAGGCGTGGCAAGCAATGCGTGACAGCATGCCCACCCATCTCGATGCCGATCCAGCGCCTGCCCATCTTGTGCGCGACGGCGGCCGTCGTGCCGCTGCCGAGGAAGGAATCGAGGACGAGGTCGTTGTCCGCCGTTGCGATGTGGACAACACGCGCGAGCAGCAGCTCAGGCTTTGGGGTGAGAAAGTCGTCGCGTAGAGACTGTGTTCCAAGCACAAGGCGAGCTTCCTTTCGCGATGTGTCGGTGTGCCCAGCGAACTCATGGGTCCACAACGTCTGCGGAACAATCCCCTCCTGCCGCAGCAAGTGGCGGTAGCGCTTGATGGACGGCACCTTCCCAGTGCCATCTTTGCCCCAATAGAGCATGTCGTTCGCCACGTGCTCTTCATGCTGCTGACGTGAAAACGCCCATACCCGCGTCCACTTTGGCCAAACCTCCTCGCCCGTTGAAGGTTGCAATATTGGGTAGTAGAGGTTGGGCCGCTCATCTGCGGTCTTGCTGCACGTGTAGTTGTGGGGTCGCCAATCGCCACGCGAATCGGTAAAGCGATATAGCTTGTCCTTGCGCGCTTCGCGGGGCAACAAATTCCGCTGCCACTTTGGCGAAGCCCTGTAGACGAGCAGGTGGTCGTGCATCGGCGCAATGGTCATGTGGTCGTTAGCCACCGCGTACTTCTTCTGCCAAACGACATTGGCAACAAAATTCCCCCGCCCAAACACCTCTTCCATCAACACCTTGAGGTAGTGCCCCTCGTTGTCGTCGATCGTGACCCAGATCGAGCCGTCCTCGGCGAGCAGTTCGCGCAGCAGTTGCAGCCGCGGCAGCATCATGCTCAGCCACTGGCTGTGTTCGAGCTTGTCGTCGTAGTGCTCGAAAGCGCTCTTGGTGTTGTACGGCGGGTCGATGAAGACGCACTTCACGCGGCAGCGATAAAACGGCAGCAGCGCCTTGAGCGCATCGAGGTTGTCGCCTGGATCAGCAGGTTGCCCGCACCGCCAGCGCCATCCGCCGCGTCGCCGAACGCGCCGCCCGCGTGGTGCGGGCGCAGCACGCGCGTCGGCACGCGCTCGGCGATACGAAAGGCGGCGTCGCGGTTCAGCCAGTCGAGCGTGGGCATCGGCTACGCCTCGCGCGGTGGCCAGACGATATCGAAGGCGCGCCGACCGAGGATGCGGTAGACGCCGAAGTCGGCCGCATCGAGCGTCGCGATGCGGTGGAAACCGCCGGTTTCGGCCAGCCAGAGCAGCTCGATGTCGGCCCAGTCGGGGTCAAGGTCGGCGTACTTATCCAGCAGCACGGCCATGCGCGCAAAGCCGGCCGGGTCGGGCGCGTGCACCTGCACCGCGCCGCGACGCACCAGGTCCGCAACCCGGGCCCGGTGCCGGCTTGGAAGCTGCCACGCGGTTTCTGCCAGCACGCTGCCGACGGTGTGCAGTTGGCCGGGAAAGTCGGCGACCCATCGGCGCGCGATGGCGTGGTAAGGGTCGTCCGCGGCATGCAGCGAAAACAACAGGCCGGTGTCGACCAGCACAGGCTCGGTGCTGCCGGACAGCACCGAACGACGTCGCATCAAGCCGCCCCGCGGCGCAGTTTTTTCTCGGCCATGCGTTGGGCAATCACCTCACGCACACGGGCCTTGTCTGCCGGCAGCCCGCCCGAGCGCCCGGCGCCAATGAAACCCGCCGCCTCGAACGCGCGATAGGCGGCGCTCGGTTCGGCCGGTGCTCCATCCGCAGCGGCGGCGCGGCGCCCAATGCGGCTGGGCGGCTTGGTCAGGTACTCTGCCAGCACCTTCTGCACCACCAGGCTCTTGGTCAAGCCGCGCTCAGCGCAGTAAAGCTCCAGTGCGGACTCGAGCTCGGGCTTGAGGCGGACGGTCAGGGTCATCAGTGGTGCTCCGGTCGTAATACACGATGCCTCGGCATTGTATTACATTGCCGCCGGGCGTGGGTTGCCTGCGCCGCGCCGGCTCATGTCCCACTCGGGCCGCAGGCCGCGGTTGCACGTACGGGCGCAGCCCTCGCGTCCCGCTCAGCCCCTCAACGCCGTCAGCACCTCGTCGAGCATCTTCTTCGCATCGCCGAACAGCATGCGGTTGTTTTCCTTGTAGAAGAGCG
>JBDTSN010000082.1:0-7404 GCA_039931145.1 Burkholderiales bacterium
CGAGAGCGTCACCGCGTCGGCGCGATAGCGCTCGAAGGCTTCGCGCGCGTACTGCGCTGCCGTCGCACCGATGTCGCCGCGCTTGGCGTCGAGGATCACCGGCACCTGCGGTGCCACCGCGCGGATGTGCTCGATCAGCCGCTCGAGTTGCCCTTCAGCGCGCTGCGAAGCGAAGTACGCGATCTGCGGCTTGAAGGCGATGACGAGATCTTTCGTCGCATCGACGATCGCAGCGCAGAAGTCGAAGATTTTCGCCGCATCGCCCGCCCAGCCGGCGGGGAACTTTGCCGGCTCGGGATCGAGCCCGACGCACAACATCGAATTGTTTGCCGAGCTGGCTCGCGCCAGCTGGTCGGTGAAGTTCATCGCCGGCGGGTCGCTCACTTTGCGCTGCCGATGCGCTTCGCCAGCTCGGCCGCCTTGCCTGTGTAGTTGGCAGGCGTCATCGCGCGCAAGCGTGCTTTCTCGACCTCGGGCAGCGCGAGCGTTTCGATGAACGCCGCAATCGCCTCGCGCGTGATCGCCTTGCCACGTGTCAGCTCCTTGAGCTGCTCGTAGGGGTTGGGCAATCCATGCCGGCGCATGACAGTCTGGATCGGCTCGGCAAGCACCTCCCACGCCGCATCCAGATCGGCGGCGAGCGCGTCGCGGTTCACTTCGAGCTTGCTTAAACCCCGTTGCAGGCTGTCGAGCCCGAGCAGCGCGTAGCCGAAGGCGACACCCATGTTGCGCAGCACCGTGCTGTCAGTCAGGTCGCGCTGGAAGCGGCTGATCGGGAGCTTCTGCGACAGATGGGTCAGCAGCGCATTCGCGAGCCCGAAATTGCCTTCGGCATTCTCGAAGTCGATCGGATTGACCTTGTGCGGCATCGTCGACGAGCCGATCTCGCCCGCCTTCAGCCGCTGCTTGAAGTAGCCGAGGCTGATGTAGCCCCACAGGTCGCGCGACCAGTCGATCAGGATCGTGTTCGTGCGCGCCATGGCATCGAACAGCTCGGCCATCGCGTCGTGCGGCTCGATCTGGATCGTGTAGGCGTTGAACGCGAGGCCGAGTCGCTCCTCGACGACGCGGCGCGCGAAAGCCTCCCAGTCGACGTCGGGATAGGCGGCAAGGTGCGCGTTGTAGTTGCCGACCGCGCCGTTCATCTTCGCAAGCAGCTTGACGCCGGCGACGTTCGCACGCGCGCGCTGCAGGCGGGCGACGACGTTCGCGACCTCCTTGCCGACCGTCGTCGGGCTCGCCGTCTGGCCGTGGGTGCGGCTGAGCATCGGCACGTCGGCGAGCGTGTGCGCAAGCGCGACGAGGCTTGCGATCACGCCGTCGAGCGCGGGCAACAGCACCTCGGCGCGCGCGTGCTGCAGCATCAGCGCGTGGCTCGCGTTGTTGATGTCCTCACTGGTGCAGGCGAAGTGCACGAACTCTGCGCCGCGTTCGAGCTCGGCGTGGCCCTCGAGGCGCGACTTGAGCCAGTACTCGACCGCCTTCACGTCGTGGTTCGTCGTCGCCTCGATGTCCTTGATCGCTTGCGCATCCGCCTCACTGAAGTTCGAGACGATCTTTCGAAGATGTTCGCGCGCAGCTGCGGCGAACGGCCGCAGCTCCGGCAACCCGGCGTCCGACAACGCCATGAACCACTCGACTTCGACCTGCACGCGCCGGTGCATCAGCCCGAACTCCGACAGCAGCGGGCGCAGCGCGGCGACCTTTGCGGCGTAGCGCCCGTCCAACGGCGAGAGGGCGGAGAGCGTGGAGGCGGGTGTCATGGGGAGGCGGTGGAAGCGGCCGCGGAAATCGGGTCGGTTGATTTTAGGTGCGCAGTTCGCTCGCCCTGCACGCTCACCCCGAAAGCGATTTACTTGCGAACCGCGGCGAGTCCCGATTGACGGCCGTGGAGCGCCTCTTGCCTAATCGCGTCTGCGCGTTCGCGCCAATCCGCCGCAAAGCGCGCGGCCCGTCATCCGCCCGTCCGCCGATACCCACGAGGAGAACCCATGTCATTCACCCGACGCCACGCTCTGCTTGGCACGCTCGCCGTCGCAACCCTCGCCGCCATCACACCGGCCCAGGCCCAGACCAAACTGAAGGTCGCCGCCGTCTACACCGTGCCGGTCGAACAGCAATGGGTCAGCCGCGTCGACAAGGCGCTCAAGGCGGCCGCGGCCCGTGGCGAGATCGAATACGTGTTCAGCGAGAACGTCAGCAATGCCGACTACGAACGCGTGATGCGCGGCTACGCCGAGAAGGGCAACCAGCTTATCGTCGGCGAAGCCTTCGCCGTCGAGACCGCGGCGCGCAAGGTCGCGAAGGACTATCCGAAGATCAGTTTCCTGCTCGGCAGTTCCGGCAAGCCGCAGGCGCCCAACTTCTCGGTGTTCGACAACTACATCCAGGAGCCGGCCTACCTCTCGGGGATGATCGCCGGCGGCATGACGAAGACGAACAAGATCGGCATGGTCGGCGGCTTTCCGATCCCCGAAGTGAACCGGCTGATGAACGCCTTCATGGCCGGCGCAAAAGAGACGAACCCGAAGGTCGAGTTCATGGTCACCTTCATCAACAGCTGGTTCGACCCGCCGAAGGCAAAAGAGGCGGCCTTCGCGATGATCGACAAGGGCGCCGACGTGATGTATGCCGAGCGCTTCGGCGTCAGCGACGCGGCGAAGGAGAAGGGCAAGCTTGCCATCGGCAACGTCATCGACACCCAGGCGCAGTACCCGGAGACGGTCGTCGCCTCAGCGCTGTGGAACATGGAGCCGACGATCGACCTCGCGCTGAAGAACGCGAAGGCTGGTACGTTCAAGGCCGAGGACTACGGCGTCTACTCGACGATGAAATACAAGGGTAGCGAGCTTGCGCCGCTCGGCACCTTCGAGAGCAAGGTGCCGGCCGAAGTGAAGGCCAAGGTCGCCGCCAAACAGAAGGCGATCCTCGACGGCTCGTTCAAGGTCAAGGTCGACGACGGCCAGCCCAAGCCGACGGCGAAGTAGCGCGCCTTTAACCGATCAGCGTCCACAGCGTCACGACACCGAGCGCGAGCAGCAGCGACACGATGTAGGCAGTTGCGACGGCCGCGTTGCGGGCAAGCGTGGCCCACCATCGGCCGCCGTACACGCGTTGCGTCGCGAGCAGCGCGTAGACGGGCATCGCCAGCAGCGGGATCGCGCCCAATGCACCGGGAAGAACTTGCATCAGCGCGATCGCGGCGAACCAGAAGGAGTGCAGGTGCAGCGCGAAGACGAGGTGCTCCGTGTATCGCAGGCGCCGGTTCAGCCAGGCAAGCTTGACCCACATCGCGAACAGTGGCACGAGCGCAAACATCGCGCTGCCCCAGTGGCGGACGAAACGCTGCGACGCGTCCTCGAACTCCCGGCTGACAGTCTTGGGGTCGAGATCGAAGCGGCGCTGCAGCCGGTCGCACGTCCACGCGGGCAGGTGCTCGCAGAAGAACTCACCGTGGCGCAGACCGACGCGCGACGCGCCAATACCGATCGTGAAATTCACGTCCTCGGTCTGTTCGACAACCGGAGCCGGCGCCTTGGCGACGTTCCGCGCTGTGTTCAGACTGAGCACGATGAATGCGATCACGCTGATCGTCAGGTACAGCCGCAGCGGCAACACATAGTGGCGGCGACGCCCGGCGAAGTATTCGAGCGTCAACTGCCCGGGCTTGGTCAACAGCAGTGCGAGCGTGCGCCACAGCGCGCCCTCGGCCGCCATGATGCTGCCGCCGAACTGCTGCGCGAATTCGCCGAGCGTCGGCGGGCGCACATTCGTCTCCTGCCCGCAGGCCGGGCAGTACTTCGGCCGCAGCGCGCCGGAGTCATAGCCGCAGTTGAGACAGGCGGAGTTCGCGTTCGTGGGTTCGGTCATGCGCGCTCGCGGGGGCCGGGACGGGAGCAGAGACAATGGCGCCGATGGTAGCGAGCGAAGCGTCCGCCGTGCAGCCCGTGTTGCGCCTGAACGAGATCACCAAGCGCTTCGGCGCACTCGTCGCGAACGATGCAATTTCGCTCGATCTGGCGCGCGGCGAGGTGCTCGCGCTGCTCGGCGAGAACGGCGCCGGCAAGTCGACGCTGGTCTCGATCCTGTTCGGGCACTACGTCGCCGACGAAGGCGAGATTGAAGTCTTCGGCCGAACGCTGCCGCCGGGCGACCCTGCCGCCGCGCTTGCCGCCGGCATCGGCATGGTGCACCAGCACTTCACGCTCGCCGACAACCTGTCGGTGCTCGACAACGTGATGCTCGGCACCGAGCCACTGTGGCAGCCGTTCTCACGCCGCGCCGAGGCGCGTCGAGCGCTGGTCGAAACCGGCGCGCGCTTCGGGCTCGGCGTCGACCCCGATGCACTCGTCGCGCGGCTCTCGGTCGGCGAGCGCCAGCGCGTCGAGATTTTGAAGGCGCTCGTCTCCTTCGGCCGCAAGCAGGGTGCGCGCATCCTGATCCTCGACGAGCCGACGGCCGTCCTCACGCCGCAGGAGAGCGAATCGCTTTTCACGACCCTCGCGCAGCTCGTCGCCGACGGCCTGTCGGTGATCTTCATCAGCCACAAGCTCGACGAGGTGCTGCGCGTCTCGGACCGCATCGCGGTGCTGCGTGGCGGCCGGCTCGTCGCGACCTTGCCTGCCGCCAAGGCCGACAAGGCGATGCTCGCCGAGCTGATGGTCGGCCGTGCGGTCGCGCCGGCCGAGCGCCGGGCCCAAGCGCCGGGCGCCGTCGTGTGTGCGCTGAGCGGCGGGACGCTCCTGCGCACCGACGCGCCACGGCCCATGCTCGACGCCGTCTCGCTCACGCTGCACGCGGGCGAAGTGGTTGCGATTGCCGGTGTCGCCGGCAACGGCCAGGACGCACTTGCCGATGTGCTGTGTGGCCTGCATGCGCTCGATGGCGGCACGCTCGAGGTCAACGGTGCGGCGCTGCCCGCAAAGCCGCAGGCGTGGGTCGCCGCCGGTGTCGCGCGCATCCCGGAGGATCGGCACGCGGTCGGCGTCGTCGGCGATCTGCCAGTGTGGGAGAACGCGGTGCTGGAGCGCTTCGCGTCGCCTGCGTTCTCGCGCTGGGGCGTCGTGCGCCGCGCAGCCGCACAGGCGCACGCACGCATGTTGATCGAACGCTACGACGTACGCGGCACGGAGGGTGCCGGCGTCGAGACGCCGACGCGCGCGCTCTCCGGCGGCAACATGCAAAAGCTCATCCTGGGCCGTGCGTTGATGGGGGCGCCCCGGCCGACGGGCCCATCGACCGATCACTCGGAGGGATCGAAGCCGGCACGCCCCGTCAACCCCGTCATGGCTGGCGGCGACCCGGCGCCGGGCCTCGCAGCCGGCGCACCCGAAAGCGGCGGCGAACGCCCGCGCCTGATCGTAGCCAATCAGCCGACCTGGGGTCTCGACATCGGCGCCGTCGCCTACGTGCACCAGCAGTTGCTCGACGCCTGCGCGGCCGGCGCCGCGGTGCTGCTGATCTCGGAGGATCTGGAAGAGATCTTCGCCCTCGCCGACCGCATCGCCGTCATGCACCAGGGGCAGCTCACCGAGGCGCGGCCGGCGCAGGCGTGGACGCTCGCCGCGATCGGCCTTGCGATGGCCGGCGGCGCGGCGATCTCGGACCACGCGCTGCCGCCGGAGGCGAGCCATGCTGCGCCTTGAGCGGCGCGCGCTGCCATCGCGCACGGCGATGCTCGTCGCGCCGTTCGCGGCGGTCGCGTTCACGCTCGCCATCACCTCGCTGCTCGTCGCCTGGGCCGGCGCGCCAGTCGGCCGTGCGTATGCGCTGCTGCTCGAAGGCGGCTTCGGCTCGCGCTTCGCGTGGAGCGAGACGCTCACGCGCGCCGTGCCCTTGATCCTCACCGGCCTTTCCGTCGCCGTCGCGTTCAAGGCGCGGCTCTTCAACATCGGCGCCGAAGGCCAGCTCTACCTCGGCGCGCTCGCCGCCGTCGCGGTCGGCGGCCTGCTCGGCGGCGAGGGCTTCACGTCGGTGCCGCCGTGGTTGCTGTTCCCATTGATGATGCTTGCCGCCGCGACGGCCGGCGCGCTGCTGTTGCTCGGCCCGGCGCTGCTCAAGAGCCGTCTCGGCGTCGACGAGGTGGTGACGACGCTGCTGCTCAACTTCATCGTGCTGCTGTTCGTGAGCTGGATGCTCGACGGACCGATGAAGGATCCGACAGCCCTCGGCTGGCCACAAAGCGTCGCGCTGCAGGAAGCGATGCAGCTCGGCAGGCTCGTCGAACGCAGCCGCCTGCACACTGGCCTCGTCTGGGCGCTGGTGCTTTCGGTGCTGTTGTGGGCGCTGCTCAAGTACACGACGACGGGCTTCCAGATTCGCGCAGTCGGCGCCAACGCGCGCGCTTCAGCCTTCGCCGGCATCCCGGTCGGCTGGGTGACGGTGAAGGTCGCGCTGCTGTCGGGTGCGCTCGCCGGTCTGGCGGGTGCAATCGAGGTCGCCGGGCGCGCCGGCTACGTCACGCTCGACATGTCGCCCGGCTACGGCTACAGCGGCATCGTGATCGCGATGCTCGCTGCACTGAACCCGCTCGGCGTCGTCGCCGCGGCCGTGTTCGTCGCCGGCATCCTGGTCGGTGCCGACAGCATGAGCCGCGCGGTCACGGTGCCGACTTACATCGCCGACGTCATCGTCAGCGTCTCGCTGCTCGCGATGCTCGTCGCCGCAATGCTCGCGCAGTACCGTATCACCTGGAAACGCAAAGGCGCAGCGCATGCTCGCTGAGACGCTCGATCTGTTGACGACGATTCCGTTCTGGGTCGCCGTGCTGCGCATCGCGACGCCGCTGATCCTCGGCACGCTCGGCGTGCTGTTGTGCGAGCGCGCCGGCGTCTTGAACCTCGGCATCGAAGGCATCATGGTAGCAGGCGCATTCGCCGGCTGGGTCACGGTCTATCAGGGCGGCGGGTTGTGGCTGGGCGTCGCCGTCGCGGCGGGCGTCGGTGCGCTGCTCGGGCTGCTGCACGGCTTTCTCACCGTCACGCTTGCGCTGTCGCAGCACGTCACGGGCCTCGGCATCACGCTCTTCGCATCCAGCCTCGCCAGCTACGCTTACCGCGTGAGCTTCCCCAAGGTCAGCAGCCCGCCGACGATCGAACCGTTCACCGACATGGCGTGGCTGCCGGTGCCGGTGCTCAACACACAAACACCGCTTACGCTGCTTGCACTCGTGCTTGTGCCCGTGATCGCCTACGTGCTCTACCGCACGCCGCTCGGCCTGGCGCTGCGCATGGTTGGCGAGAACCCGGCTGCAGCGGAAGGCCAAGGCCTGTCGGTCGCGCGCGTGCGCATCGGCGCCGTCATGGCTGGCTCGGCGCTGATGGGCGTGGCCGGCGCCTACCTCACGCTCGCCGCGTTCAACGCCTTCTACTTCAACATGGTCAACGGCCGCGGCTGGGTCTGCGT
>JBDTSN010000083.1:0-7319 GCA_039931145.1 Burkholderiales bacterium
CAATCGAGTGACCTCTCGCCGTCAGGTTGTCCTCGCACTTGGTGCGGGCATGCTCGCGGCACCACTCGGCGCCGTCGCCCAACCGCAGGGCAGGGTCTACCGCGTCGGGTATCTCTCAGGGGGCTCGCGCCCAAATCAATCCAATCCCAACGAACTCGAGGATGCCGTTTTTCGGACCCTGCGCGAACTGGGTTATGTCGAAGGCCGCAATCTCCTGGTCGAGCGGCGCTATTCGGAGAGAAAGTACGAGGCGCTCCCCGAGCTTGCAGCCGAGCTGGTCAAATTGAATCCAGATGTGATCGTCGCTATGACGACACCCCCCTCGATCGCGGCACAAAAGGCGACCAGTACTGTCCCGGTGGTTGCAGTTTTCGTGAGTGATCCGGTGGCATCCGGCCTTGCGAAAAGCCTGGGGCACCCTGGAGGAAACATCACCGGCCTATCCGACCTCACGACCGACCTGTTCCCGAAGTTGCTCGAACTGTTGAAGGTCATCAAACCAGCACTTTCGAGGGTGGCGTTCTTGGACAATCCGGCCAACCCGATTCACTTGTTTTATCTTGAAGCCTTGCCGCAAGCTGCGAAGCAACTCGGTGTGACAGTCGACGTATTCGACGCGAAGAGTGTGCAGGATATCGAGCGTGCTTTTCCCCTCATGCAGGGGGCGCGTTCCGAGGGACTGGTCGTAGGCACTGATGCATTGCTCTATTTTCAAAGTCCTCTGGTTGCGAGGCTGGCGATCGAAAGCAAGCTGCCGGCCGTTTTCGCTTACCGGCAGGAAGCGTTGGCTGGCGGCCTGATGAGCTATGGCCCTAACCCCATAGACATCTGTCGACGCGCTGCGGGCGTCGTGGACAAGATCCTCAAGGGCGCAAAACCGGGCGACCTGCCGTTCGAGCAACCTACGCTCTTCGATCTTGTTGTTAACCTCAAGACCGCAAATGCGCTCGGCGTCAAGGTTCCGCAATCGCTTCTGCTGCGCGCCGACAAGTTGATCGAGTAGTCGTCGCAGATAGCGCGTATTTCTGCACGGCCGCGAATGATCGCCTGTGGCCGTTCAAAGCCATTGGCGACCGGCAGGTTCGGAGCTACCCTTCACTCGACCGGACACTGCCTCCGATGGTGTTGCGCCCAAGAGCAAACGGCTCAGGCGACTTGCTCTCCACTCCGCTGTCGTGTCCACGACCATTTCTTGACCTGAACAGATGGCATCGGACCTATGTGCCGCGCATCACCGCCCGCCCCGCGGCATCCCGCGCATCCATCGAGAGCCCTACCCCAGCGCCGTATCGAGCATCATCATGACGATGAAGCCGCCGATCAGGCCGAGCGTGGCGGCCTGCTCGTGACCCTTGCGGTGGGTCTCGGGGATGATTTCGTGCGATACGACCCAGATCATCGCGCCTGCGGCAAACCCCAGCCCGAGTGGATATAGCGGCGCAAAGCCTGAGGTGAGAGCGACGCCGACGATGGCGCCGATCGGCTCGGCGAGGCCGGTGAGTGCGCCGGCGGCTACAGCCTTCCACGGCGCATAGCCGACCGTGCGCAGCGCGACGGCGACCACCAGGCCCTCGGGCACATCCTGAATCGCAATTGCCGCCGCGAGCGGGATTCCGACCGAAACGTCACCGCCTGCAAAGCCGACGCCGATCGCCATGCCTTCGGGGAAGTTGTGCAGCGCGATGGCGAACACCATCAACCAGATCCGGCGCAGTTGCATCCAGTCGGGGCCATGGCGCCCGGCAGCGGGATGCTCGTGCGGTACGAGCTTGTCGGCCAGCAACAGGCAGAGGGCGCCCAGCATCAGCCCCATTGCCACGACCATGACACCTGCAAGCTTGCTGCCGAGGATTTCGGCTCCGGCGTCGATTCCAGGCAGGAGCAGCGAAAAGCATGCGGCGGCCACCATCACGCCGGCGCCGAAGCCGAGCATGACGGCTTCCGAGCGTGCCGAAATGTGGCGGATAAAGAGTGCCGGCAGCGCACCGAGCGCAGTGGCCAACGCCGCTACTGCCGAGCCCGCCAGCGCCTGTCCCATCGGCGTGTCCAGTTGCGTTCCGCCCTCAGCCCAGGCGACCCATGCCAGCCCGGCAAGCAGCATGACGGCCAGCGCACCGCCGCCCCAACGTATCGAGCGCGCGCGGCGCGGGTCACTGAGAAGCTCTTGCAGGTTGCGCACGGAGGTGTTCATGCATTCACGTTAGCCGAAATCCGCGCGAATCTGGCATGCATCTCGATGACCCCGGATTGATGTTTGACATCAAGGGACGGCAACATGACGAGGCCAAGGCTGCTCTGGACGCACTTCATCCGCTGGGTGGCGCCGGCCGTCCGGTCGACATTGCCTGGGGCGTTGCCTATCTGGCCTCCGATCAGACGCATTGGGTGACCGGATGCGAACTCGTTATCGATTGCAATTGCACGGCGCGCTGAAGGTCGAGCAGCCCACCAAGAACGCGACCGGCTTCGCGGTCGACAAGAGCTTGTGCACGCAGACGTTCGCGGTGGCGATGAACAAGGCCGCCTGCTACAAGTTGCCGCCGGACCTTAAGGCGAGCTGGCAATGCGCCGCGAACAGGGCGTGCGCCATCTGGTACAAGGAAGTGGCGAACAAACGCCTCGATGGCGAGAAACCTGCGGCCGATGCGTTGGTCGGCAAGTACGCGAAAAAGTAACCGCCTTTCTTCTCCACGTCGCACCCAGCCACAAGAGGACCCGCCATCATGACCATCCGCAGCACACCACCGTTTCGCGCCGACCATGTCGGCAGCTTCCTGCGCCCTGCCTATCTGCTCGAGGCACGCGCGAGCAAGGCGCGCGGCGCGATCGACGCCAAACAACTGCGCGCGGTGGAGGACAAGGCGATTGCCGAGATCGTCGCCTTCCAGCGCGACTGCGGGCTGAGGAGCATCACCGACGGCGAGTTCCGCCGCACCTACTTTCACATCGATTTTCTCGAGCAACTCGGCGGCGTGAAGACCGACATTCCGGTGACCGTCCTACGCGCCGACGGCACCGAAGAACTCGCGCCGCCGGTGATTCGCGTGATCGACAAGGTGCGCCACGTGAAGGACATCCAGCGCGCCGACTTCGAATACCTGAAGTCGCAGGTCGACACCCTCGCCCCCGGCTGCACGCCGAAAGTGACGATCCCGTCGCCGACGATGCTGCACTTTCGCGGCGGGCGCGCCGGCATCAGCCGCGAGGCCTACCCCGAGCTCGACCCGGTGTTCTACGACGACGTCGCACGCGCCTATGGCGACGAGCTGCAATCGCTGTTCGACGCCGGCTGCCGCTACGTGCAGATGGACGACACCAACATGGCCTACCTGTGCGACGAGAAGATGCGCGAGGCGGCGCGCCAGCGCGGCGACGATCCGAACGAACTGCCGCACCGCTATGCCGGCTTCATCAACAAGGTCGTTGAGCGGAAGCCCGCAGGCATGACGCTCGCGATGCACCTGTGCCGCGGCAATTTCAAGAGCACGCATGCCGCTTCGGGCAACTACGAACCGGTGGCCGAGGCGCTGCTGGCGGAGATGAACCTCGACGCCATCTTCATGGAGTACGACGACGACCGCTCGGGCGACTTTCGGCCGCTGCGCTTTCTGAAACCCGGGAAGATCGTGGTGCTGGGCCTTGTGACGACCAAGTTCGGCGAGATGGAAAGCAAGGATGCGCTGAAGCGCCGCATTGCGGAAGCAGCGAAATTTGCGCCGCTCGAACAACTCGCGCTGAGCCCGCAGTGCGGATTTTCGAGTACGGTGCACGGCAACAACATCGCGGTCGAAGCACAACGCCAGAAGCTACGGCTCGTGGTCGAGACCGCGGCCGAAGTCTGGGGCTGAGACCGCGTTCGCTCGACCCGTAGAGGGGCTGCGTGCGCTCCGGGCGCGGCAGACTGAAGCAGATGCCGCAGGGGCGAATCCGAGTTTCCCCATTTGACCGTTGCTCATTGCGCGCCGCGAAGTGGGCCAGCGCGCGGCTTGACGTTGGCCACAGCCAATTTGACGGCCGAACCTCGCGCGGATACATTACTGACCAGTCAGTCAGTACCAGTCTGTGCCAAACCCCCGTTCTCCACCCCCCACCCGACGGCGGCGCAAGCAGGCGCGCCCGCAGGAGTTGCTCGACGCCGCGCTCGAACTCTTCGTCGAACGCGGCTTTGCCGCGACCCGCATGGAAGAGGTCGCCGCCCTCGCGGGTGTTTCCAAGGGCACGCTCTACCTCTACTACGCAAGCAAGGAAGACCTGCTCAAGGCGGTGATTCGTGAGCGGTTGTCGAACGAGATCGAGGTCGGTGCGGCCGTCGTCGTTGGCCATACCGGCTCCTACGCCGAGCTACTTCGCAAACTCGTCGAGCAATGGTGGCTGCGCGTCTATGACAGCCCGACATCCGGCGTCTTCAAGCTCATCATCACCGAGGTACGGAGCTTCCCGGACATCTCGGCGTATTACCACCGCGAAGTGGTCGAACCCGGCAAGCAGTTAATTGGCGGCGTTCTCGAGCGTGGCATGGCGGCGGGCGAGTTCCGCCGCGTCAACGTCGAGGCGGCGGTGCATTCACTCATCTTGCCGATGGTGATGCTGTGCGTGCACAAGCACTCGCTTGGCGCCTGCGAGCCGTTCGCCTCCGGGATCGATCCGCACGACTTCGTGCACCGTCATGTCGATCTGCTGCTGTACGCGCTTGCGGCGCCGCAACCGAAAGCGAAGGCGGTGAAGGCCCCGACAAACAGAAAGAAGAAAGCATGAAGCAATGGGTCAAATGGGGCGTGGCTGCGGTCGCGCTCACAGTGTTCGGCGCGCTCGTTGCGCGCTCGCTCGTCGCGCGCAAGGCCGAAGAAACAAGATTGTCGACGCGGCCGGCCGAGCAGGCATTCGAACTGGCACCGGGTGACGTGCTCACTTTGGCGCCGGTCGAACTTGTGCGGACGGTGCAGGTCTCCGGTGGGCTGAAGGCGGTCGACAGCGCCGTCGTCAAGGCACGCGTTGTGGCCATCGTGCAAGACCTCACGGTACGCGAAGGCGACGTGGTCAAGCGCGGTCAAGTCCTCGGCACCCTCGACACCGCCGAAGTCGGCCTGCGCTTGCGCCAGGCCGAGGAACAGGCGGCGGCAGCGAAGTCGCAACTCGACCTCGCCGAGCGCACGCTGACGAACAACAAGGCGCTCGTCGCGCAAGGATTCATTTCCCAGAATGCGCTCGATACCTCGGTCATGAACGCAGCGGGTGCACGCGCGTCACTACAGGCGGCGCACGCGGCTGCCGGACTGGCGCGCAAGTCCCTGGACGACGCGCAAATTCGCACCCCGCTCGCCGGCATCGTGTCGCAGCGCTTCGTACAGCCGGGCGAACGCGTCGCGCTCGATGCGAAGCTGCTCGAGATCGTCGACCTCTCGAAGATCGAGCTCGAAGCTGCCGTGAGCGCCGACGCCGTCGGCGAAGTGCGCGTCGGCAGCCGTGCGACGTTGCAGGTGGATGGCCTGACCGAGCCGGTCGAGGCGCACGTTGCCCGCATCAATCCGAGCACGCAGGCCGGAACCCGCGCCGTGCTCGTCTACCTCGCGCTCGATCCGCGTCCTGGGCTCCGCCAGGGCCTGTTCGCACGCGGCACGATCGAGCTCGAACGCAGATCGGCGCTTGCCGTCCCGCAGTTCGCGGTGCGTATCGATCAGCCGCGCCCCTATGTCTTCGTCGTCGCCGACGGCAAGATCGCGCAACGCGACGTCACCCTCGGCGCACGCGGAATCGCGAACTTCGGTGATCGGCGGACCGAGGCGGTTGAAGTGCTGAGCGGCCTCGCGGCGGGCGATACGCTGCTGCGCGGGAGCGTCGGCAACTTGCGCGACGGCACGCGAGTGCAAATGGCGTCGGCGGCGGTTGCGCACGTGGCGTCCGCGCCGGCATCGCTTGCGGCGTCCGGGACGCGTTGAAGGGCAGATCGTATGTGGTTCACCCGCGTCTCGATCAACAACCCCGTCATGGCGACGATGGTGATGCTTGCCTTCGTTGTGCTCGGCCTGTTCAGCTACCAGCGGCTCGCGGTTGATCAGTTCCCGAACGTCGACTTCCCGACCGTCGTCATCCAGATGGACTACCCAGGCGCGTCGCCCGAGATCGTCGAGGCCGAGGTGACGAAGAAGGTCGAGGAAGCCGTCAACACGGTGGCGGGCATCAACTCGCTGTGGTCGCGATCGTATGAAGGCACCTCCGTCGTCATCGTCGAGTTCAACCTCGATGTCGATGGCCGCAAGGCGGCCGATGACGTACGCGAAAAGGTCGCCTCCATCCGGCCGCTGCTGCGCGACGAGGTCAAGGAGCCACGCGTCACGCGCTTCGACCCTGCGAGCCAGCCGATCTTCAACGTCGCCATCCTCTCGACCGACGGCCGCTATGACGCGCAGGAACTGACGACCTGGGCGACGCAGGTGCTGCAAAAGCGGCTCGAGAACGTGCGTGGCGTCGGCGCCGTCAGCGTTGTCGGCGGTGTCGCGCGCGAGATCAGCATCTATCTGAAACCCGATGCGCTCGAAGCGATGGGCGTCGGCGTCGATCAAGTCGTCACTGCCGTGCGCAGCGAGAACCAGGAGCTGCCGCTCGGCGCGATCCGCTCGCGCGAGCAGGAGCGCGTGGTGCAGATCGACGCGCGCCTGAAGCGCCCGGAGGACTTCCGCGACATCATCGTCACGCGCAAGGGCGCAGCCGGCACGCCAGTGCGCCTGTGGCAGGTCGCGGACGTGACGGACGGGCCGCAGGAGATAGAGTCCCTCGCGCTTTACAACGGTCAGCGAACGGTGCTGCTGTCGGTGCAGAAGTCGCAGGGCGAGAACACGATCGCCGTTGTCGACGGCCTGATGAAGGCGCTGGCCGATGCCAAGGACGTGACGCCGTCCGGCGTCAAAACCGAAGTGAACCGCGACAACTCGCGCTCGATCCGGGTTTCGGTCGCCAACGTGCAGGCGACGCTGCTCGAAGGCGCGGCACTCACGATCCTGATCGTCTTCCTGTTCCTCAATTCGTGGCGCTCGACCGTCATCACCGGCCTGACGCTGCCGATTGCGCTGATCGGCACCTTCCTCTTCATGTACATGTTCGGCTTCACGATCAACGGCATCACGATGATGGCGCTCTCGCTCAGCGTCGGCCTGTTGATCGACGACGCAATCGTGGTGCGCGAGAACATCGTGCGCCATATTCAGATGGGCAAGAGCGCGCACCAGGCGGCGCTCGACGGCACGAACGAGATCGGGCTTGCCGTGCTCGCAACGACGCTCTCGATCGTCGCCGTCTTCCTGCCGATCGGGTTCATGGGCGGC
>JBDTSN010000084.1:0-7302 GCA_039931145.1 Burkholderiales bacterium
GTGAATGTCGGCAGTGCCATCGGGACCGGTCGTTCGCGCTGTGCCTGCATGCTCACCTCAATGACCGGTGTGTGGCTGACAGCGTTAGTACGCCGGGCGACGGCGACCGGCAGCAACCGCTGCGTTGCCTGTCAACCCTTCGGACGCCTACGATGGTCTTCCGCTGTTGTTCGCTGCAGACTCTTGGAGCGGATCTCCAGTAGCTTTCGCATGCGTTCGCTCTCGGTGCTGCCGAGGCGCTTTGCCACAGCAGACAGTTTCTCTACCGTCTGCGCCTCGTAAAGCAGTTCGCCGCCCGAGTCGTCGAGCGACATCGCTTGCTCCTCCTTGCGCAAGTGGTCCAAATAGGCATCGACCAACTTGACCGGAACGCCGAGGGCCTTGCTCAACTCCTGCGCCCGCTCCTTCCGGCGCGATTCCTCCAGCGCCTCGAGTTGTGGCAGGAACCGCACGTTGCGGGCGTGTGTGTAGATCTGCATGGACGCCGGGCTGTGATGCCCCACGAGCGACATGATCCGCGCGTCGTCGAGGTCCGAACTCTCAACCAGGCTCGAGATGAATTCGTGCCGACCGTTGTGTGCCCGCAGTCCTTTTGGAAGGATCTCGTCCTTCTTCATGTCGCGCAGCGTGCCCGTGTAGGCGATTGGGCGCAGTTCGCCGTCGCGCCCGACCACCGGAAAAACCCAGTCGCTGGCTGCCAGCGTGTCAAAGTGGTTGATCGTGATGTCCTCCAACTGTGCGCTCAGCAGTGCCATCGAGGCCTGGGTGATCGGCACGGTGCGCGGCTGGCGTTTGTACTTGGTGTCCTCGAAGATGACGCGTCGCTTGTCCATGTGCACCCCGTCCCAGCGAGCACCGGCCCACTCCCCAGGGCGGGCCCCCGTCTCGCGAACGAGGAGTGCCAGCCGCGCGACGGCGCGATAACGGTATTTGGGGTGGTTCAGCGCCTTCATCAGCGCCCCCTGGTGGCCTGGTGGCATGCGCTTGACGGTCGGCAGCGCCGACGGTCGCTTGACACCGATCGTCACGTTGGCCGTCAGAATCGACTTGCTGCGGCAGTAGTTCAGCACTGACGAGAGGGCGGCCACTGCGTTGCGGACCGTATCTGGCGCCTTGCCCGCCCGGGTCTGGGCAACGATGAGCTTGTCGACGTCGTCGGCGGTCAGCGACTTGACCGGCTTCGTGCCCAGGCGGACCAGCACGGGCTTGACGTGCGTGTCCTCGGAGCGCTGGGTCTTGGGCTTCTTCTCAATGAAGGCTCGCGAGTCCCGATAAGCCGTCCATGCAGCATCGAGGGTGAGTTCGCCCGACTTGCGCGAGCGCTTGCCCGACCGATCGGGTTGGACGTGCCTGGTCCACGCGGCGGTGGCATCGTCTTCGGTTTCGTAGACCTCGTCGACGCTCAGGTCGGCGCGGCGAATTTGAAGCCGGTAGCGGCCTGATGGAAGTTGGCGGATGCCCATGTGCAGTCTCCTTGGCATGTCGCTGCCACAGCCGATTCTGTGTGCAGTCATGTGCAATTTGACGACTCGCCAGGCCAACAATCAAGCGATAGCAACAGATTTCGCACACATCATAGGATTGAAAATCCGCGTGTCGGTGGTTCGATTCCGCCCCAGCCTCCATACGCCCTGGACCGAACCCGGCAACCGCGAGCACGAACGGCCGGATCGCCTGCCGCCCCTCTCTCACTTGGCCGAGCGACGGAAGATTCATGTAAATATTACTTAAGAGCCATAACTTGCACATATGTCTTTTAAGGCATTTATTGCATTCATGTCGCATAAGGCATAAGCTGTGACTCCATGGACTACCCCATTCAGTCGCCAGGGCAAGTCTCCGCGCATCTGCGCTCGCTGCGCAAGACGCGTGGGCTTAGTCAAGTCCAGCTCGGCTCTGCATTGGGGGTCGGGCAGACACGCATTGCGCGCATCGAACGTGATCCGACCGCTGTCAGCGTCGAGCAGTTCCTGACTTTGTTGGGCGCGCTGGGCGTGCAGATGGTGTTGCGCGCGAACGACCCCGGCGCCGTCACCGAGGTGCCTGCAGAACAATCCAGCGCAAAGGCCGCCAGCCTTCCGCTCCCGAGACGGCGTCCGCTTGACGAGCCCTGGTAACTGACCTCGCGACATTGCCATGGCAGAGCTTCATGTCTGGATGAATGGGCAGCCCGTTGCGGTGTGGACCGCGCTGCGCACCGGCACACCAGTGCTGCGCTACCACGAGACGTGGGTGCGTGCGCAGGAGGGCCGGGCCTTGTCGCTTTCGCTGCCGTTCACGGCAGGGCTCGAGCATCGCGGCGATGTCGTCACGAACTACTTCGACAACCTTCTACCGGACAGTGCCACGATCCGCCTGCGGCTGCGCCGAAGATTCCATGCTCGCTCCGACGATGCGTTCGATCTGCTGTCCGCCGTCGGCCGAGACTGCGCGGGCGCGGTCCAGCTCATGCCGCCGGGCGTCGATCCGGATGGGTGGAATCGGGTCGATGCGGAGCCGTTGACGGATTCGGATGTCGACAGGATTCTTGCATCGGTCACCTCGGAGGCGCCACTGGGCCAGCGGGACGAAGACGACATGCGCGTCTCCATCGCCGGCGCGCAGGAGAAGACGGCGTTGCTGCGAATGGCCGGCCGCTGGTACCGCCCGATGGGCGCAACGCCGACCACGCACATCCTCAAGCTGCCACTCGGTCTCGTGGGCAACATGCGCGCCGATATGACAGATTCGGTCGAAAACGAGTGGCTTTGCGGTCAGCTCATGAATGAACTGGGCATCCCCCCGGCCGAGACGGAGATCGCGACATTCGGTGAGTCAAAGGCGCTGGTGGTCACGCGGTTCGATCGGCGGTGGATGGGCGTACCCGCGGGTGACGAACAAAAGGCACGCTTCAAGCCGCCGGAGGGCGCATGGATCGCGCGTCTTCCGCAGGAAGATTTCTGCCAGGCGCTTGGCGTCGCGCCCGATCGAAAGTACGAGAGTGATGGTGGCCCATCAGTGCAGGATTGCCTCGGCGTGCTCGCCAACAGCGAGCAGGCGAAGGAGGACCGGGCGGCGTTCGCTTTGGCACAGCTGGCTTTCTGGCTGCTTGCGGCGACCGACGGCCACTCGAAGAACTTCTCGATCCAGCATCGGCGCGGTGGTCAGTTTCATCTGGCGCCGCTGTACGACGTGTTGTCTGCCTGGCCGATCATCGGGCGCGGGTCGAAGCAGTTGCCTTATCAGCGAGCGAAGCTGGCGATGGCGCTGCGGGGTCAGAACGCACACTACCGTCTGACCGAAATTCATTTGAGGCACTGGCAGCGACTGGCCGCCTCGTGCGGTACGGATGTCTTCGATCGAATGACAGTGATGGTCGAGCGGGTCAACGGTGCCTTGCAGGTTGTCGAGCGTCGCCTGCCGTCGGACTTTCCGGAAAGTGTTTGGTCGCGTGTTTCTGATGGCATGCAACGCCACGCCGCGCACTTCCAGAGAGCTGTGAGCTGATGTCCGTATGGGCCTATCCCATTGGCTGCCGCGCGGGGCTTCAGCCCAAGCCCGCGTTCACCGCAACGGTGCGTGCCTGTTGCACCGCGGCGCCGACGGCAGGGCCGCTCAGGCCGCGCGCCATCGCCGCTTCGGCGACGGCGCCGGCATCGCACTGCTGCGCCAGCGCCAGCACGTGCCGCAGGCGGGCTCGCGGCGCGTCGGCCGCGTCGTCGAAGCCGAGCCGGCCGCGCGCATCGCACTCGCAGGCGAAGAGGATTTCGTCGAAGCGCGCCGGCTTGCGGATCGCATCGCAACGCTCCAGCAATCGCACGAGCGCCGCCGCGCCGAGCTCGCCGCTGCGATGCACGTTGCCGTGCTCGCGAGCGACGACAACGGCGAGTTCGCGGCATGCGGTCGGCACGCGCCAGCGTTCGCTCAGCTGGTTCGTCAGGCGCACGCTGCGCTGTTCGTGGCCGACGTGGCGCGGCCACTCGGTGGGTGGCGTGCTGCCCTTGCCGAGGTCATGGCACAGGCACGCGAAGCGCACCGTGAGCGGCGCGTTGAGCCGCGCCGCCATGTCCATCACAAGCATCAGGTGGACGCCGGTATCGACCTCCGGGTGATAGTCCGCGCGCTGCGGCACGCCCCACAGACGATCGACCTCGGGCAGCAGGCGCACGAGCGCGCCGCAGGTGCGCAGCACGTCGAACATGCGCGAAGGCCGTTGCTCCATCAGGCCGCGCGAAAGCTCCTGCCACACGCGCTCGGGGACGAGCGCATCGACGTCGCCGTTGTCCACCATCTGCTGCGCCAGCATCAGCGTCTCATCGGCGACAGTGAAATCGGCGAAACGCGCCGCGAAGCGCGCCAGGCGCAGGATGCGCACCGGGTCTTCAGCGAATGCAGGGGACGCGTGGCGCAGAACGCGCGCCGCAAGATCGCGCTGGCCGCCGAACGGGTCGATCACGTGGCCCGCCGCATCCTGCGCCATGGCGTTGATCGTCAGATCGCGGCGCGATAAATCCTGCTCGAGCGTCACGTCGGATGCGGCGTGGAACGCGAAGCCGTGGTAGCCGGGTGCCGTCTTGCGCTCGGTGCGCGCAAGCGCAACTTCTTCTTTCGTCTGCGGATGAAGAAAGACCGGGAAGTCGCGCCCGACGGGCAGATAGCCAGCGTCGAGCAGCGCCTGCGGCGTCGCGCCGACGACGACCCAGTCGCGGTCCGTCACTGGCAGGCCGAGCAACCGGTCCCGCACCGCACCGCCGACAAGATAGGTTTGCATGAGTAGATCTTGGCTCCTATTTATCGGCACGAAGGCCGGGTTCATCGCCGACGCCTGCGTCCAAACCACGGTTTCATCGTACATGCGGGCAGCGGCGGGTCGCCGCAGCGCCCACAATGCAACGCCGACGCACGATTGACAGATGACTAACAAGACCTCCGAAGCCAAGGGTCGCGATGCCCAGCAGCAGGCGCTGGAACGCAGCCCGGCAGCGACGCCGCAGGACCAGCCCTTCGCACCGCTGGCGCTGGCTGTCCTGGGCGTGGTCTATGGTGACATCGGCACCAGCCCGATCTATGCCTTGCGCGAGTGTTTCAGCGGCAAGCATCCGCTCGCGATCACGCCGGACAACGTGCTGGGCATCCTGTCGCTGGTCTTCTGGACCTTGATCCTGGTCGTGTCGCTGAAGTACATGCTCTACGTGCTGCGTGCGGACAACCGCGGCGAAGGCGGCACTTTCGCGCTGCTCGCACTGCTCGGGCCGCTGAACGACCGGGCCAAACGGCGCCGCTACCTGCTGATCATGGTCGGCATCCTGGGCGCCTCGATGCTCTACGGCGGCGCGATGATCACGCCGGCGATCTCGGTGCTCAGCGCGGTGGAAGGGCTGGAGCTGGCGGCGCCGGGTCTGGACGAATTCGTCGTGCCGATCACCGTGGGCATCCTGATCGCGCTGTTCGCGGTGCAGCGCCACGGCACCGCCAAGGTCGGCGCGGTGTTCGGGCCGGTGACGCTGCTGTGGTTCGTGACGCTGGCGCTGCTCGGTCTGCGCGGCATCTTCCAGACGCCCGAAGTCTTGCTGGCGCTGAACCCGTGGCACGCGGTCGTCTTCTTCCGGAACAACGGCGTCACCGGCTATCTGGTGCTGTACGCGGTGTTCCTGGTGACGACCGGCGCCGAGGCGCTCTACGCCGACCTGGGCCACTTCGGCCGCTCGCCGATTCGCCGCGTCTGGTTCGCGCTGGTGCTTCCGGCGCTGCTGCTGAACTATTTCGGCCAGGGCGCGCTGCTGATCGCCGAACCCGCCAAGGGTTTTCACCCGTTCTTTCACCTGGCGCCCGGCTGGGCGCTGTACCCGCTGATCATCCTGGCCACCGCGGCCACCTGCATCGCCTCGCAGGCGGTGATCACCGGCGCCTATTCGCTGACGCGCCAGGCCATGCAACTGGGCCTGTTGCCGCGTTTCACGGTGTCGCAGACCTCGGCCGACGCGCGCGGGCAGATCTACATGCCGACGGTCAACTGGATCCTGATGTTCGCTGCGATCGGTCTGGTGCTGACGTTTCGCTCGTCGGGCAATCTGGCGGCGGCCTATGGTGTTGCGGTCAACTCGACGATGGTCGTCACCACCATCCTGGCGTTCAACGTGGCGCGCGAACGCGGCGGCTGGAGCCTGCCGGCCGCGCTGGCGCTGCTGGTGGGCTTCCTGGCCATCGACCTGAGCTTCCTGGGCGCCAACCTGATGACGATTCCCGACGGTGGCTGGCTGCCGCTCGCGATCGGCGCGCTGGTGTTCACGACGATGGTCACCTGGCGGCGCGGCGCGAGCATCCTGGACGAGCAGATCACCGCCATCACGTCGAAGCTGGAAACCTTCATCGGCCGATGCAAGGGCGAAGGCATTCCCAGGGTTCCCGGCGCCGGCGTGTTCTTCACCGGCCGCCTGAACCAGACGCCGCCGTCTCTGCAAAAACTGGTGCGACACACCGGCGTGTTGTACGAAACGGCGGTGATCCTGACCGTGATCATCGAACCCGTGCCGACGACCACTTCCGCGGAGCGCATCGAGCTGACGCAGCTGGCCGAAGGCTTCTTTCGCGTCGTGCTGCGCTACGGTTTCATGCAAACGCCCAACGTGCCGTCCGAATTGCGCGAGTGCGCCAAGCTTGACCTGTCGCTGGAACTCGACCAGGTGAACTACATCGTCGGCGCGGTCGAGCTGCTCGCCGGGCGCAAGGAAAAGGGCATGGCGCTGTGGCGCGACAAGCTGTTTGCGCTGATGACTCGCAACACGCAGGACATCACCGCGACCTACCAGTTGCCGGCGAATCAGATCATGACGGTGGGGCTGCGCGTGGGCATCTGATGACGCGGATCGTGGTGCGCCGTCCAGCAGCCGCAGCGTATGGTGCGCCGCAATGCGCCGCGCGTTGATTCCCATCAACGCCCGACGGCACAGCATCGCTGAATCTGTGCCTTGTCCCGATCTATCAACTCTGCATACTTTGCGACCATGAGCACACCCAGCAAAACCGTCTACCTGTTCGGCCATGAGCGCACCGACGGCGCGGCCGCGATGAAGAACCTGCTCGGCGGCAAGGGTGCCAACCTGGCCGAGATGTGCCGTCTGGGTATCGGCGTGCCCTCGGGCTTCACGATCAGCACCGAGGCCTGCACGCTGTTCACCGAGCGCGGCAAGGCGCAACTGCTCGAGCTGATCGATGCCGAGGTGCGCGAGGGCGTGGCCTTCGTCGAGCGCGAAATGGGCAAGGCCTTCGGCAACGCCGACGATCCGCTGCTGCTATCGGTGCGCTCGGGTGCGCGCGCGTCGA
>JBDTSN010000085.1:0-7210 GCA_039931145.1 Burkholderiales bacterium
GCCTTCGGGCGCGACGAAGAACTGAAGTTCGCTCCGGCTCAGCGGCGAGGTGGCACTTTCGCCGCGCTGCAGGGCGTGGATGCGCCGCACGTCGGCATCGAGCCGGCGCATGCGGTCTTCGAGCGACGGCAGCAGGCGCGCGCGTTGATCGTCGGCAGTCAGTGGCGAGTCGACAAACAAGTTGTCCAGGTCGAGCGGGGGCATATCAGCGGGCGCCGCGCTAGTGCGCGCCGCCACCGCGGCCGCGTCCAGGCCGTCGGCAATGCCTTGCAGCGCAGTGGACACGCGGCTCAGTACCCACTGGCCGCCGCGGTCGTTGCCCAGGAGGTCGAGGTCGAGCCTGCTTGCAAGCAGCACGTCGCGGAGCTCAACCGTCAGCAGCACGATCCCGATCTCGCGTTGGGCGCGCGCGCTGTCGGGCTGGACGAAGATGAAGTCGCGTACACCTTGCAAGCGATCAGCCAGGGTGACTTCGCCCTGGATCCAGGCCTGCATGCTGCGCGTGTCGTCGGCGCCGACCGCGGGTGAGGCCAACAGCTCGGCACGCGAGCGCAACAGGCCAGCCGCCGCGGCGAGTGCCTGACCGAGCGCAAGCGCGCGGTAGCGCCGCTGCAGCAACGCACCGCTGAGCAGCGACCAGACGACATAGGACGCGGCGCCGACCGCGTTCCACAGCAGCAGCACAGGCAACGACGTGCTGCCCGGCGGCACCGCCATTGTGAAGATCAGGGCCAGGATGGGCGCGAAGGCGACGGCACCGGCACGCGCGCCCCAGGCCATCGCCATCATCGCGCTGAAGGCGATCAGCGCGACGCCAACACCCACCAGGAGCGGCGTCGGCATCAGCCACAGCGTGACGGCCGCCGACAAGACGCTCAGCACCGCCGCCACCGAGACCCGGTTCCAGGTGCGTGGCACCGTGTTCGGGACATCGGCCAGGCTCGCGCAGACCGCCCCACCGAGCGCCAGCGCGGCCGCGTGCGAGCCCGCCAGTGCACCAACCACGAGCTGGATGATGGCGATGCCTATTGCCACGGCGAAGCCGTTGAGCGCGTAGGCGGGCAGGTCGAGCAGGCGCTTCATCGAGGATGCCGATTCTGGGGCCATGTGAGTGTGGGCAATCGCCCTTTTCCGGAACGATCGGGACCATGCAATTCGAAAGGGAGTCGCAATGTTCACGAGCCTGCACTTGTATCGCTGCGATATCACCGACCCCAGGCAGGACATGGAAGTGGCGCCGGGCCGTGCGCGCTTGGTCTGGCACCTCCTGGGCACGCCGAACGCCCACCAACTCGGCCAACACCCCTTCGCGCTTTGGCTTGAGCTTGCGCGCCCTTGCGGGTATCTACTTGTGCAGGATGTTCTGCAAGCAACATACGGCGTAGCATTTCTATGCTGCTCCGGTTCGGGGCCCGACCGGCGCAAGGCTATCCCAGCAGGGCCCACAACCCGACCAGGAGCAACCATGGCGACCAAGATGACTGATCAGTATCTGGACAGCAACAAGCAGTACGCGGCTGGCAAGACAGTTCACAGGCCGGGCTACCCCGGGAAGCAGCCAATCAATCCGGCCAAACACGTTGCCGTCGTCGCCTGCATGGACGCGCGGCTCGACGTGGAGGACCTGCTCGGCTTGCAAACTGGCGATGCGCACATCATCCGCAATGCCGGGGGCGTCGTGAACGACGATGCGATCCGCTGCCTCATCATCTCGCATCACCTGCTCAACACGAACGAGATCATCCTCATCCATCACACACGCTGCGGGATGCTTGCGTTCACCGACGACTTGCTAAAGGCTGGGCTGGAAGGCGATCCGGCGGCCGAGAAGCTGCTGGGACAGGCGACTTCGCGATCGTTCACGAGCTGCAAAAAGTGTGCATCGACCCCGGCCCAGTTCCACGCCTTCCGCGGCGCACTCGAACCGCTCGACGCGCCGCGCAGCGCGTTGCAGACGGAGCGCCTCGAGTGGGACGTGCGCCGGGGGATCTCCGCGATTCTCAATCATCCCTGGATTCCGACGAGTGGCCCGGATGCGGTGACGGTGCGCGGCTTCATCTACGACGTGGACACCGGGAAGCTCGAGGAAGTGAGCTATCCGGGACCGATGGGATCGATCGGCTGACGCTTCATGCTCCAGCTTTGACCTCGAGCACGGCGACCCACGTGCTCGGCGTCACTATCCGACGGCGACACCGCTGCAAACCTGCGCGAGGGGCTTGAATTTGTGGCCCTGCCCGCGGCCAGGATCGGGTCATTCACCGTACCCCAGACCGAGCCGTTGCATTGATTGGAAGATACCGACAGGCTGAACAACGGGCCGTCAGATGCGAAACCGACGAAGCTGCGGCGCTTGGCATTCAAGCCGCACGGCAGTGCGTCGGCGTCCCAGGAATACCTGCTGTGGTGACTGCTCACACGTCACTACAAGTGTGACGGTGCTTTGACGCAGCAGCCCCATCAGGTGCGAAAGGCGCCCCGTCCGGCATCGGCCCGCGGCGGTTTCTGGCCGAACTTGAACTGGCGAGGAACTGCCCGCATATTTGCAGCACGTGCCCATATACCTCCTCGATGATCGAGTATTCGAGTTTGGTGAAGAGTGCCTGGTGCAATATCTGACTGATGAAACCAGATCCGAAGCCAAACCCAACGCCTGACCCGAAGTCCTGGCTGAACCAGTGGGGCCACTGGAACGTAGGCTACTGGCTGCTCGCGATGTTGATGCTGCTGAGCGTGCAAACGCTGTGGCAGGGGTCGCGCAGCGTCGAAGTCGTGCCGTATAGCGAGTTCGAGAAGGCGCTGTCCGAACACAAGATCAGCGAGATCGTGATCGGCGACACCACCCTCACCGGCAAGCTCAAGAAGCCCGAAGGCGGCAAGACCATCATGGTCACGAACCGTGTCGAGCCGGCGCTCGTCGAGGAACTCGCCAAGTTCGACGTGCCTTACCGGCGTGTCGTCGAGAGCACCTTCCTGCGCGACCTGATGTCCTGGGTCGTCCCCGCGCTCATCTTCTTCGGCCTGTGGTACTTCCTGATCCGGCGCTTTACCAGCCAGCAAGGCCTCGGCGGCCTGATGGGCGTCGGCAAGAGCCGGGCGAAGGTCTACGTCGAGACCGACACCGGCGTGAGCTTTGCCGATGTCGCCGGCGTCGAGGAAGCAAAGGCCGAACTGCAGGAGATCGTCGCCTTCCTGAAAGACCCCAAAGGCCACAGCCGGCTTGGCGCACGCATGCCCAAGGGAGTGCTGTTGATCGGCCCGCCCGGGACCGGCAAGACGTTGCTTGCGCGCGCCGTTGCCGGCGAGGCGGGCGTGCCCTTCTTCAGCATCTCGGCCAGCGAATTCGTCGAGATGTTCGTTGGCGTTGGCGCGGCACGTGTGCGGGACATGTTCGAGCAGGCGCACGCCAAGGCGCCGGCGATCATCTTCATCGACGAACTCGACGCGCTCGGCCGCGCGCGCGGCGCCGGTGGAATGATCGGTGGACACGATGAGCGCGAGCAGACGCTGAACCAACTGCTCGTCGAACTCGACGGCTTCGACAGCGCCAGCGGTCTCGTGCTGCTCGCGGCGACCAATCGCCCCGAGATCCTCGACCCGGCCTTGTTGCGCGCCGGCCGCTTCGACCGCCAGGTGCTCGTCGACCGGCCCGACAAAAAAGGCCGCATAGAGATCTTGCAGGTGCATTCGCGTCCGCTGCAACTGGCCAATGGCGTGGATCTCGGCCAGGTGGCGGCCCTCACCACCGGCTTCTCGGGCGCCGACCTGGCCAACCTGTGCAACGAAGCGGCGCTCACCGCGACGCGGCGTGACGGCAGCGACATCACGCTCGCCGACTTCACGCTCGCGATCGAGCGCATCGTTGCCGGGCTCGAGAAAAAGAGCCGTGTGCTCAACCCGCGCGAGCGTGAAATCACGGCCTACCACGAGATGGGCCATGCGCTCGTTGCGATGGCCCTGCCCGGCACGGACCGGGTGCACAAGATCTCGATCATCCCGCGCGGCATCGGCGCGCTCGGCTACACCATCCAGCGCCCGACCGAAGACCGCTTCCTCATGACACGCGAAGAGCTTGAACAGAAGATCATGGTGCTGCTCGGTGGGCGCGCCGCCGAGCACGTTGTGTATGGCCACCTCTCGACCGGCGCGTCCGACGATCTGGCCAAGGCGACCAACATTGCGCATGACATGGCAACCCGCTACGGCATGGTCGAGGAGCTCGGCTACCTGGCCTACGATGAGCGGCCGGCGTCGATGCTCGACGCCGGCTTCGGGCAGCCGCAGCGTGGGCTGCTCGCAAGCCCCGAGACGCAGCAACGCATCGACGAGGCGGTGCGTGAGATTGTGATGAACGCGTTCGGGCGCAGCCGCGCCATCCTGGTGGAGCGCCGCGACATGCTCAAGCGCTGCGCGCGCGAGTTGCTCGCCAAGGAAACGCTCGACGAGGCGCAACTGCGTGCATTGGTCGACGCGTCAGCCGCCACCGCGTGAGTTGATCGGCAAGCACTGAAGTTGCTCCCTCCTGCACTCATGTGACTGCTCGCGTGTGGCTGCTGCCCTGTGATTGCTCCCGTTGACGAAGCGCCTTCGCTCACATACCGTTGCGCAAACAACCGCATGACGCGCCCAGACGGGATCGTCAGTCCAGGCCCCGCACCGCATCCAAAGAGAGGATCTTGCAATGTCACCCATCGATCGTCGCGCGTTCTTGAATCTTGCCGGCGCTGCCGGGCTGGCTGGTGCGCTTCCCGCAGCGCGGGCAGCCGACGCTGCCGGCCTGGCGCAAGCCAAGGCCGAAGGTCAGGCGGTGTTCTACGCCAACATCACGGCGGTCAAGCCGATCATGGAGGCGTTCGAGGCCGCGACCGGCGTGAAGGGTGTCTACACCCGAATCTCGAGCTCGAAGTTCGTCTCGACCGTGACGACCGAGTTCGATGCCGGCAAGCTGCTGGCCGACCTCGTGCAGGCCCCGCTGCCGGTGCTGGAACTGCTGAAGGAAAAAGGCGTCCTCGCCCCCTATCGCTCGCCCGCCGCCGCCGGCTATCCGGACTGGTCGAAGCCGGATGACAGCATCCAGTTGTTCGGCATCGAGTACGTCTCCTATCTGTTCAACAAGAGCATCGTCAAACCCGCCGACGTGCCGCAGCGCTACGAAGACCTGGCCGACCCGAAGTGGAAGAACAAGATCGTGATGGCGAATCCGGGCAACCACTCGTCGACGATTTCTTGGCTCGTCGGATTGAAGGAGAAGGTCTTCAAGTCCGAGGGCGACTGGATGAACTTCGTCAAGGGGCTGGCAGCGAACCGGCCGATGTTCGTCGCCTCGTTCGGGCCCACGCCAGCGCCGATCGAAAGCGGCGAGAAGCCGATCGGCATCTCGATGCCGAAGTACATCGTCACCAAGGCGCCGGCGCCGCTCGACTGGGCGCCGCGCACCGGCCAGCCGCTGCTCGGGACGCCGCGCGCGATCGCGATCACGGCCAAGGCGCCGCACCCCGCGGCAGCGCGCGCGTTCATGGACTACTGGCTCTCGAAGCCGGCAATGGCGCTGCTCGCCAAGGATGTCGGCGAATACGTGCTGGCGCCGGGCGTGTTCCCGCCGATCGAAGGTATCGACAGCGCGAAGGTCGTCGCGATCCGCGACCTGCCAAACGAAGAAATCGAGAAGTGGGGCGCCGAGTTCAAGAAGATCTTCGCCGCTTGACTTGCTCGTGGAAATCCGCATCGAGGGCGTCAGCAAGCACTACCAATCCGAAGGCAAGGCGGTCAAGGCGCTCGACAACGTCGACCTGACGATCCCGGCGAACAAGATTTTCACGCTGCTCGGCCCGAGCGGCTGCGGCAAGACGACGCTGCTGCGCTGCATCGTCGGGCTCGAGACGCCTGATACGGGCGAGATCCGCATCGGCGACGAGCTTGTCTGGTCGAAGCCGCGCGGCATCAACGTGCCGCCCGAAAAGCGCGGCCTGGGCATGGTGTTCCAGACCTATGCGATCTGGCCGCACATGAGCGTGTTCGACAACGTCGCGTACCCGCTGCAGATTCGCGGCATGGCGCGGCGCGACATCCAGGACAAGGTGGCTGCGGTGCTGCGCTTCGTGCAACTGGTTGGGCTCGACAAGCGATCCGCGACGCGCCTGTCGGGCGGCCAGCAGCAGCGCGTCGCGCTCGCGCGCGCGCTCGTCGCCGAGCCGAAGGTGATCCTGTTCGACGAGCCGCTGAGCAACCTCGACGCGAAGCTGCGCGAGGAAACGCGCAAGGAGCTGAAGAGCTTCCTCGGCAAGCTCAAGATCACCGCGGTGTACGTGACGCACGACCGCGTCGAGGCGCTCGCGCTGTCGGATTCGATCGCCGTGATGCGCGCGGGGAGCATCGTCGAGATCGGTACGCCGCAGAAGATCTACTTCCAGGCCGACCACCGCTTTGTCGCCGACTTCATCGGCCGCGCGAATCTGATCGGCGCCACGGTGCGCGGCCGGGATGGCGAACACACCATCGTCGACACCGCACTCGGCCCGATTGCATGTCAGCAGCGCGGCTTGGCCCCCGGCAGCGAGGCGACGCTGTGCATCCGCCCCGAATTCATGCGCGTCACTGCAGGTGCAACGGCGGTGGGCGTCAACGTGGTCGGCGGTGTCGTCGCGTCGCTTGCTTTCGTCGGCGAGGTCTATGAGGTGGAAATTCGCAGCGCCGGCCAATTGCTCCTCGCGCGCATCGAGCCGGGCGTGGACATCCACGAAGGCGACACCGTGAGTTTCAGTGTCGATCCGGCTCACTGCCTGCTCGTCTCACAGTAGACGAGCCAGCGCCGCATGAACCAGTCGCGCCCGGCGCTGACCTACACGCTGATCGCGATCGTCGGCCTGCTGACGGTGGCGCCGGTGCTGATGCTCGCCTTCGGCAGTTTCTCCGAAGGGCTCAACGCATTCGGGCAGTTCACTACCGCCAAGTACGTCGCCGCCTATACCGATCCGGCGCTGCTCGGCGTCATCGTCAACACGATCGTCTTCGTGATCGGATCAACGGTCGTCGCGACCGGCCTCGCGCTCTTCCTCGCGTACCTGAACACGCGCACCGACATCCCGTTCAAGTTCCTGTTCGGCGTGCTTGCGATCGTGCCGATGATGATCCCGCACCTGCTGTTCTCGGTCAGCTGGGGTCTGCTGCTCAATCCCTCCAACGGCTTGATCAACGTCGTGCTGCAGGATGC
>JBDTSN010000086.1:0-7193 GCA_039931145.1 Burkholderiales bacterium
CAGTTCGAGATCGACAAGCACGAGCTTGAACGGGTCCAGCGGTGGCTGGCCCTCGATCACCTTGCCGACATGGCGGCGCGCCGTTTCCAGATCGCCCGCTTCAGTGATGAGGATCGTGTCGCTGAAACTCTCGCGCACGACGCGACAGAGGAAACTGCGCGCCACGGGATTGTCTTCAAGGATCAGCACCTTGACTGCCATGATTCGCGTCGTCTCCTCGTGCGAACCCGGCTGCGAACGCCGGTTCGATTGATCCTAACTCACTCTGGGTGCGAACGATACCAGCGCGTCCGCGGCAGCTCCTGCGGTGCGACCCTGCGCGACTTCACTCCCTACAATCGCGCCATGCGCATTCTGATCGCGAACGATGATGGCTATCTCGCCCCTGGGCTGCACGCCCTGGTGCAGGCCTGCAGCGGGCTCGGCGAGATCGACGTCGTCGCGCCGGAGCAAAACGCGAGTGGTACTTCCAACTCGCTCACGCTCGGCCGCCCCCTGTCGGTCTTTGTCGCCGCCAACGGCTACCACTACGTGAACGGCACGCCGTCCGATTGCGTGCATGTGGCGCTTACCGGTGTGCTGCCCCAGCGGCCGGACCTGGTGCTCTCGGGCATCAACAACGGTGCCAACATGGGTGACGACACCTTGTATTCGGGCACCGTCGCGGCCGCGATGGAGGGCTATCTGTTCGGCGTTCCGGCAATCGCTTTCTCGCTCGTTGACAAGGGCTGGGAACACCTGGACGCTGCGGCCCGGGTGGCGCGCGCACTCGTTGAGCAGGTGTTGCGTGCACCGCGAGACGCCGCTCCCTGGCTGCTCAACGTGAACATTCCGAACCGTGCCGATGCCGATCATTTGCCGCTTGCAGTCACCCGCCTTGGACGGCGCCACTCGAGCAAACCCGTGATCCGCCAGACTAACCCGCGCGGCGAACCCATCTATTGGATCGGCCCGTCCGGCGATGCGCGCGAAGCCGGCGCCGGCACCGACTTTCATGCGATAGCCGACGGCCAGGTCTCGGTCACGCCGCTGCAGATCGATCTGACCGAACACCGCATGATCGGCGCGTGGCGTGACGTGCTGACCGCGGGTACCACTGCATGACGAGCGCGCAGCGCCCGGCGTCGAAGTTTCCGCTCCCGCTCGAGCGCATCGCGGGCACGGGCGCAAGGCCTGTCGCGGTCGGTGCGTCGGCTCGAAGCGTGCTGCGCCCGCAGGCCTTGATTCAGCAAGCCGCGGTGGACGCTGCTAGGCGTGTCGTGCCCTCCGGGCTCGGGCTCGACTCGGCTGCGGTCCGACGCCGGATGGTGGAGCGCCTGCAGGCCAAGGGCCTTCGCGACGACGCCGTGATCGCCGCCTTGCTCGCCGTGCCGCGCGATCGTTTCGTCGACAGCGCGCTCGTCAATCAGGCCTACGAAGACACGAGCCTGCCGATCGGCCATGGGCAGACGATCTCGAAGCCGTCGGTCGTCGCGCGCATGATCGAGCTGCTCGCGCAAGGGACGGCCGCGCGCGAAAGCGGCACGCTCGGTCGGGTCCTCGAGATCGGCACCGGCTGCGGTTATCAGGCCGCGGTGCTTGCGCAACTCGCGCGCGACGTGATCTCCATCGAGCGTGTGCGTCCGCTACACGACAAGGCGCGTATTCATCTGCTCGCGCTGCGCGAAATGCGGGTGCGGCTGGTGTATGGTGACGGCCGGATCGGTCACGCGCCGGGGGCACCGTATCAGAGCATCATCGCTGCTGCCGGCGGCGATGCCTTGCCGCAGGCGTGGCTCGATCAGCTCGGCGCTGGCGGCCGGCTTGTCGCGCCGGTGCAGTCGCAAGGCGGGCAGCAGCAACTCGTCGTCGTCGACCGCACCGGACAGGGCTTGCAGCGCAGCGTGCACGACACGGTGCATTTCGTTCCATTGAAGGCAGGACTCGATTGATGTTTGGCAGCATGGCAGTAGGTAAGGGCCGGGGCACGCGCCCGGCCTGGCGGGTGGTGGTGCTCGTGATGATGGCGATGACGCTCGCAGCCTGCGCAGGCAAGAAGACACGCGCGCCGGTCGAAGACCGCAGCGTGAGCACGGCGGCGTCTGCCGCGTCTGCACCGGCCTCAGCAGCATCGCAAGCCGAGGCGCCGCCGCTGCCCGGCGCCGAGAACGCCGGCAAGCCCGGCTACTACACCGTCAAGCCGGGTGACAGGCTGCTTCGCATCGCTATGGACAACGGCCAAAACTGGCGCGATCTGGTGAAGTGGAACAACCTCGAGAACGCCAACGTCATCGAGGTCGGCCAAGTTCTGCGCGTCGTGCCGCCGGCCGCCGACGCCCAAACTGCCACCACACGGCAGACCGGCGCCGCGCAAACCGAGCCCCGGCCGATCGATCGACCGCCGGCTGCCGGCAGCGTGGCGTCAGCGACGCCGGTCGCTACACCAAGCGCACCCCAAACTACACCGACCGCAGGCGTCGACGACGTGGTCTGGGCCTGGCCCGCGAGTGGCCCGGTGATCGTGCCGTTCGACGATGCACGTAGCAAAGGCATCGTCATCGGAGGCAAGGCCGGCGACCCGGTGTTCGCCGCGGCTGACGGGCGCGTCGTCTATGCCGGATCGGGCTTGCGCGGCTACGGCAATCTGCTGATCGTGAAGCACAACGACACCTACCTGACCGCCTACGCGCACAACCAGACCCTGCTCGTGAAGGAGGATCAAGTCGTGCGGCGCGGCCAGCGCATCGCGGAGATGGGGTCAACCGACGCCGATTCGGTGCAACTGCACTTTGAAATTCGGCGTCTCGGCAAGCCCATCGATCCCATCAAGTTGTTGCCACCACGCTGACGCGCAGCCCCGGCCGCTTTCGTGATGGCTCGCCCGACCGCGCCGCCGAACGCCGGGTTCATCGACGAGCCGGTTGCCGAGCGCGCGCTGCGCGCCGATTCGCATCGCTCCGCATCTGCAGCGTCCGCGCGAGGCGAGTTCGGCGTGCTACCGCTGCGCGACGGCGAGATAGACGCGGGGTCTGAGGCCACCGAGCCCCGCGACGCCCTGCAGAGCTATCTGCGCGAGATTGGCAAATTGGCGCTCCTCACGCCTCAGGAAGAATTCGGGACCGCGACTCGCGCCCGCGGTGGCGATTTCGCCGCGCGCCAGGCGATGATCGAGCACAACCTCAGGCTTGTCGTCAGCATCGCGAAGAACTACGTGGGTCGCGGGCTGCCGCTGATCGACCTGATCGAGGAAGGCAACCTCGGATTGATGCACGCGATAGACAAGTTCGAACCCGATCGCGGCTTTCGCTTCTCGACCTACGCATCCTGGTGGATCCGCCAGAGCATCGAGCGCGCGTTGATGCACCAGACACGTCTCGTGCGCCTGCCGGTGCATGTGATGCGCGATCTGAATCAGGTGCTGCGCACGCGCCGCGCGCTCGAGGCGCAGGCTGCGCACTTCGCCCAGCGTGATACAAGCGGCGTTCGCACCGAAGAGCTTGCCGCCGCGCTCGGCAGGCCTGTCGCTGAAGTTGCCGCACTGCTCAAGTTTGCCGAGATGCCGGCTTCGCTCGATGCGCCGCTCGATCGATCCTCGACCGAGCCCGACGCCGAAACACTGCTCGATGCGGTGGCAGACGAACAGTCGATCGATCCAATGAACCTTACCCTCGGGCACGAGGTCGAGTCACTCTTGTCGCATGGGCTGGAAACACTCGACACGCGCGAACGTGAAGTGCTTGTCGGCCGCTACGGGTTGCATGGGCGCGAGCCGGAAACACTCGAAGTTCTCGCCGGCCGGTTCAGGCTTACGCGCGAGCGAGTGCGCCAGATTCAGCAGGAGGCGCTGGCGAAGCTACGCCGCTCAATGGCAAGGAACGGCGTTGACAAGCAAGCAATCTTCTAAAGGGCCAGCGAAGCGGTGCGGCGCGCGTTGGCTGATTGGCGATGCGCGCCGGGCTCGGCTTCGCCAACTTTGTACGGCTGCGCTGATGGCTTGCGCGACCGCGTGGACACAGGCGCAAGCGCCGGCCCCGGCATTCGCACAGCAGCCATCACAGGCCGACCCCGGCAGGCCACGTATCGGCCTCGTGCTGGGCGGCGGCGGCGCGCGTGGCGCGGCGCACATCGGCGTGCTCGAAGTGATGAAGGATTTGCGCGTGCCGGTGGACTGCATCGCAGGCACGAGCATGGGCGCGCTCATCACCGGCGTGTTTGCTGCTGGGCTGACGCCCGCCGAGATGAGCGAGGCGCTCGCCAAGGCCGACTGGGACGACATGTTCCAGGACAACCCAGATTTCTACGACATGAGCTTTCGCAACAAGCGACTGTCTCAGGCCTATTTACCGGGAACCGAACTCGGCGTGACGAAGAAGGGCCTGCAATACGCACCCGGTGTCGTCTCGGGCCAGAAGATCAAGTCCTTCTTCAACGAACTGGTGCACGACGATCGCGGTGAACGGCTGATCCAGAATCTGCCGATTCCGATTTCGCTTGTCGCGACCAATATCGTGAACGGCGAGCGCGTCGTCATGCGCGAGGGCAGCCTCTCGCAGGCGATGCGCGCGAGCATGTCAGTGCCCGGGCTGATGGCGCCGGTCGAGCGCGACGGCGCCAAGCTCGTCGACGGCGGTTTGGTGGACAACGTGCCGATCGCCGAGGCGCGCCAGCGCTGCCAGGCAGACGTTGTGATCGTCGTCAACGTCGGCTCGCCGCTGCTCCAGGCGGATCAGATCGGATCGCTCCTGAGCGTCTCGGCGCAGATGGTCAACATCCTGACCGAACAGAACGTGACACGCTCGCTCGCGCTGCTCAAGCCGACCGACATCTACATCAAGCCTGACCTCGACGGCATTACCGCGAGCGACTTCAAGCTCAGCGCCAAGACGGCGCAACGCGGCCGGGACGCGGCATTGAAGGTTGCTGACAAGCTCAAGGCCTTGTCAGTGAGCGAGGCGCAATACGCAAGCTGGCTCGAACGCATCGATGTCGCCGCGCCCGCCGTACTGACGGTCGACGAGATCGAGTTTGCCGGACTGAAGCGCGTCAATCCGGCCGACGTGAGCCGGTTGGTGACGCAGAAGGTTGGCGAGCCGCTGGACTCGGCGGCGCTGAACGCCGATCTGCTGCGTGTCTACGGTGAGGGCTACTTCGAAACCGTCGACTACAGGCTGCTGCGCGAGCGTGATCGCAACATCCTGCGCGTGACGCCGGTCGAAAAGGCGTGGGGCCCCGACTATCTGCGCTTCGGCCTGTCGCTGTTGTCGGACAGCGGATCGGGCTCGACCTATTCGCTGCGCGTGGCCTATCACAAGACCTGGGCTGACGCGCTCGGCGCCGAGTTGCTGTCGACAGTGCAGATCGGGAATGCGATGGGGGCGGCCCTGGACTACTACCAGCCGCTTGACGCGAAGCAGAAGTTCTTCATCGAGCCGCGCGTGCGGATACAGCGCGAATACGTCTCGCTGTTTCAAGAGGACGAACAGGTGGCCCAGTATGCCGTCGTCGATGCCGGCGTCGACCTTGCGCTGGGCATGCGCGTCGGCAATCTGGGGCAGGCACGTGCTGGATGGCGGCAGTTGCAAAAGCGCGCCGACCTCACGATCGGCGCCCCTTTCCTGCCGAATTTCGACGTTGGCTTTCACGGCCCCTATGTCAGCATCGATCTCGATCGCAACGACCGCATCTTCAACCCGCGCAACGGGTGGACGGCACGAGCGAGTTATTTCGAGCCCACCGGCAAGGGCTACAGCAGGTTGCTTGCCGACGCCAGCGGCGCCAGACAGTTCGGCAGCAATTGGGTCGTGCAGGCGAGGGCGAGTTACCAGGGATCGCCGGTCGGCCAGCTCCCGCTCTACGACGTCGCCACGCTGGGCGGGTTCCTCAACCTGACCGCCTTCGCGCCCAAGCAGTTGACGGGCGACGACGCGACCTACGCCGGGCTGCGCATTGAGCGCGTGCTGGGCGATCTGCCGCTCGGCCTGCGCGGCGACATTCGCCTCGGGCTTGCGTTGGAGGCCGGCAAGATGGGCACGCTCTACACCGAGACCTATCGAACCGGCTGGCAGAACTCGGTGGGCCTGTATCTTGGTGGCGAGACGCCGATCGGCCCCGTCTTCATCGGCTACGGATACTCGCCGAGCAGCGGCTACTGGAATGCGTACCTGAACATCGGCGTCCCCTGATCGGGCGCGATGTGACGGCCGCACGCTGCGACAGGCGCTACCAGCGCGGGTTGCCGACCCATTGCACGTTGCCGACGCCGATCTCGTTCGATCCCGTCATCGTGTTGCCGGGCAGACCGACAGATGCACCGATGCCGGTGACCTCGATGTTGTCGCCATCGCAGCCGCTGACCGCGAAGGTAACCCCGAGCGCGAGCGCGGTCGCTGCGAGAAGTCGCAAGAGTTTGGTCTGCAAGATCGCCTCCGCCGTGTCTCAGGAAGTCCACTTTTGCAGTGCGATCAACGCACCGCTCGGATCGGCGATCAAGGCCATCGTCCCATTGCGCACGTTCGTGTGTGGCACGACGATCACCTTGCCGCCGAGTTGCTTCGCGCGCTGCGCGCTCGCTGCCGGGTCGGCCACCATCACCGACACCAGCCAGCGCGGCTGCATGCCCTCGATCGGCATGCGCATGATCGCAGCCCGGTCGCGCCCCTTCCTGAGCAACAGGAAGGGCCGATCGCCGTCGATCTCGGTGACGACCTCGAAGCCGGCGAGCTTGGAATAGAAGCTCGCCGCGGCGCGCGGGTCATGCACCAGTTCTTCCGTCCACAGGAAGTGGTTCAGCGTGGGCTGCGGCGTATCGGCCGGGTCGCCGAACGAGGCGCGAATCAGGCCGAGCGGCGCACCCTGCGGGTCGACCACGATGGCGGCACGCCCGATCTTCGGCAGATCGAACGCGGGTAGCAACACGCTGCCACCGGCCGCGCGGGTCTGCTGCGCAGCCTGGTCCACATCGGCCACCGACAGGAAGTTCAACCACTGCGAATTGGGTTGATCGGCCACCTGGCGCTCAACCTTGGCGATGCCACCGATGAACTGCCCGCCCGATTTGACGAGCGTGTAGGGCCGGCCTTGCGCGGTTCGCTCCAAATACTCCCAGCCGAACAGCGCTGCGTAAAAAGGCTTCACGAGCGCCGGGTCGTTCGTCATCAAATCGCGCCAGACGAACTTGCCGACGAGCGGTGTCTTCGAGATCGCCATGCCCGCGG
>JBDTSN010000087.1:0-7152 GCA_039931145.1 Burkholderiales bacterium
GTCTACACGCGGCGCCAAGAGGGCACGAGCCTGTGGGTCGTGCGCTCGGATCAGATCGTAGCCAGCGACCCGGGTGAGAAGTCGAGCTACTTCGATCCGGCGGAAGACAAGGTCTATCGGCATCCGACGTTCTACAAGCTGCCCGCCGAAGTCGACCACATGTGATGACGACGGCCTCCATCACATTGAACGAGAACCCGGCGCAGCAGTTCGTCTTGCGCCTGGCAGATACCTGCCTGATCCACTCGCAGCGCCTTGCCGAGTGGTGCGGCCATGCGCCGGTGCTCGAAGAGGACATCGCCCTTGCCAACATGGCGCTCGATCTGCTCGGCCAGGCGCGCGCGCTGTTGACGCATGCGGGTCAAATGGGTAACCCTGTCGGAGAACGCGTGTCGGGCGACGTGTTCGATGAAGATCAACTTGCCTTCCTGCGCGACGAGCGCGACTACCGCAACGTGACGCTTGCCGAGTTGCCACGCGGTGATTTCGCATTCAGCGTGCTGCGTAATTTGCTGCTCGCGACCTGGCTGCACCACTACTGGCAACGCCTCGCGACGTCGAGCGATGCCGAACTCGCGGCAATCGCTGGCAAGGCGGCAAAGGAAGCGCGCTACCACCGTCAGCATGCGGCCGATTGGGTCATCCGCCTCGGCGACGGCACCGAAGAATCGGCGCACCGGTTGCGCGACGCGATAGCGACGCTGTGGCCCTATACGGTGGAGCTGTTCGAGGATGACGCGATCGACGCGAACGCGGCCGCGTCCGGCCTCGGCCCGGCGTGCAGCGAGTTGCATGCTGCATGGTCGAGCGAGCTCGCACCGGTGTTCGCACAGGCAGGCCTCGAACCGCCGGCTGAGACGCCGTTTCGCAGCCACGGCAAGCGCGGCCGTCATAGCGAACACATGGGCTATGTGCTTGCCGAGATGCAACATTTGCCGCGCAGCTTTCCGGGGGCGGTGTGGTGATGAGCGACGTGAGCTTCGATGCAGCGCCGGAAGCAGCGTCGGTTGCGGCGTTGCGTGAAGCTGCGGCGTGGGATGTGCTGCGCAGCGTGCTCGACCCGGAGGTGCCGGCGCTCTCGCTCGTCGATCTGGGCATCGTGCGCGCAGTGCGAGATTTGGGCGAAGCGCTCGAAGTCGTCCTCACGCCGACCTATTCGGGCTGCCCGGCAACCGAAGTCATCGAAAGCAGCGTGGTGGACGCATTGACCGCGGCCGGCCTCGGCCCGGTGAAGGTCCTCCAGCAGCGCGCCCCGGCGTGGACGACCGACTGGATCAGCGCCGACGGCCGACGCAAGCTGCGCGAATACGGCATCGCGCCGCCAAGCGGAACCGCAGACGCCTCGGCGGGCGTGCCGATTCGCTTTGTCTCGCGCAAGGTCGAATGCCCGCGCTGCGGCAGCATGCAGACCGAGCAACTCTCAGCCTTCGGCGCGACGGCGTGCAAGTCGCTCCACCGCTGCCTCGCGTGCCGCGAGCCGTTCGAACATTTCAAGCCGATATGAATTTGCCCCTAGCTCGCTGCGTTCGCGTCTCCCGGGAAGCTTCGGCCCCTTCGGGCGGCCGGGCGGTGCTGAAATGAGCCTTCACTTCCACGAGTTGCGCGTGAAGGCGATGCAGCCCGACACCGACGAGTCGGTGATCGTCGGCTTTCACGTTCCCGACGACTTGCGCGAGGTTTTCGCCTTTGCGGCGGGGCAGTATCTGACGCTGCGCGCCGAGGTCGGCGGCGAGGACTTGCGGCGTTCGTATTCGATCTGCGCCGGTGCCGACGATGGCGAGTTGCGCGTTGGCGTGCGCCTGCTGCCCGAGGGCGCGTTTTCGCGCTGGGTGCACGAAGCGCTGAAGGCGGGGGACGCGTTGCAGGTGTTCCCGCCGCAGGGGCACTTTCACATGCCCTTCGACGCCGCGGCGCGGCGCCATGTCGTCGGCATTGCCGCCGGCAGCGGCATCACGCCGATCCTCGCGATCATGAAAACGCTGCTTGCGCGCGAGCCCGGGAGCCGCTTCACGCTGATCTACGGCAACCGGCATCAGGCGAGCACGATGTTTCGCGAAGAGATCGAGGATCTGAAGAACCGTTATCTGACGCGCCTCGCACTCCACCATGTGTTCTCGCGCGAACCGCAAGACGCAGCGATCAGCGAGGGACGATTGACGCGCGCCAAACTCGCGCAGTTCTTCGGTGGACCCAGCGGCGATGCGTCTGGTGGCGCGGCGGGCGGTGCGGGCGAGTCGATCCACTTGCCACTGATTGAGCCGCGCGGCATCGACGAAGTCTTCGTCTGCGGCCCCTACGAGATGAACGACGAGGCCGAGGCGGCGCTGCTCGCGGCCGGCGTTGCGCCCGAGCGCATCCACATCGAACGCTTCGGCGCGCCGCCGCTCGGCGCCGCGCCAGCGCACCCGGTGCTAGCGGGCGACGCACCGCTCGCGCGCATCACCGTGATCCGCGACGGCCACCGGCGCGAGATCGAGTTCACCGCCGCCGACCCGAGCCTGCTCGACGCCGCGGCGCGCGCCGGGATGGACGTGCCGTTTTCGTGCAAGTCGGGCGTCTGCTCGACCTGCCGCGCGCGGCTGCTCGAAGGCGAGGTGCGCATGGACCGCAACTTCGCGCTCGAACCGCACGAAGTCGCCGCCGGCTTCATCCTCACCTGCCAGGCACATCCGCTGACCGAGCGCGTGGTCGTCTCCTACGACGACCGATGAGTTGACTCATGGCCCGCGGACGCGCCCCCAACTACGAGAGCCAACGCGAACTGATCCTCGCGCAGGCGGCGGCCCTGTTTGCGCGGCAGGGCTATTCGGGCACGTCGATGAACGAGGTCGCCCGCGCCTGTGGCATCTCCAAGCCGGCGCTCTACCACTACGTGCGTGACAAGCAGCAGTTGGTTTCGACGATCGCCGAGGCGCATGTGGCCCGCCTCGAGGCGGTAGCGGACGAGATCTCGCGCCTGAAGCTCGCGCCGGAGCCGCAGCTTCGCGAACTGATCCTGCGCTTCATGGCGGAATATGCCGGCGCGCAAGACGCGCACCGTGTGCTCACCGAAGACGTGCGCTTTCTCGAAGCTGCAGACCGGGAGCGCGTCATCGCCGCCGAGCGCCGCGTGGTGGACGCTTTCGCGGCAGCAGTCGCCGCGGTGCGCCCCGGCGCTTCGGCCATCGCGATGGACAAGCCACTTGCGATGCTGCTTTTCGGGATGATCAACTGGATGTTTACCTGGATCAAGCCCGATGGCCGATTCAGCTACGACGATATGGCACCCGTCGTTTGCGATCTGTTCTTTGGTGGCGTAGGCGCGGTGAAGATGCCGCGCGCCAAACGTGGCGTACGCCCCTCGATCGCCGCCTGAGACTCTCGGGCAATTTGCAGACTTTTTCAACCCCCCGGCAACCTAGAAACGGAGACAGCCCATGAAACTTCTGAAAACCCTCATGTTCGGCGCGGCAATGCTTGCCGCCGCGTCGGCGCAGGCCGACATCACTGTCGGCGTCACGCTTTCGGCCACCGGGCCGGCAGCCTCGCTCGGCATTCCCGAGAAGAACACGATCGCCCTGCTACCGACGACCATCGGCGGCCAGAAGGTCAACTACATCGTGCTCGACGACAAGTCCGACACGACCGCCGCGGTGGCGAACACGAGAAAGCTGATCACCGAAGACAAGGCCGACGTCATCGTCGGCTCGACAGTCTCGCCCAACTCGCTGGCGATGATCGACGTCGTATCGGAGGCGAAGGTGCCGATGATCTCGATGGCCGCTTCGGCGAGCATCGTCGAGCCGGTGGACGAGAAGCGGCGCTGGGTTTTCAAGACGCCGCAAAACGACATCATGATGTCGATCGCGATCGCCCAGCACATGGCCAATGCCGGCATCAAGAAGGTCGCCTTCATTGGCTTTGCCGACGCCTACGGCGAGGGCTGGTACACCCAGTTCGCCAAGATCGCTGCGCTCAAGGGCATCGAGATCGTCGCTAACGAGCGTTACAACCGCACCGACACGTCGGTCACCGGGCAGGTACTCAAGATCATTGCCGCCAGCCCCGACGCGGTGCTGATCGCCGCTTCCGGCACGCCTGCCGTGCTGCCGCAAAAGACGCTCAAGGAGCGCGGCTACGCGGGCAAGTACTACCAGACGCACGGTGTTGCAAACAACGACTTCCTGCGCGTCGGCGGCAAGGATGTGAACGGCACCTATCTGCCATCGGGTCCGGTGCTCGTCGCGACGCAATTGCCGATGAGCAACCCGGTGCGCAAATCGGCGCTCGAGTACATCAACAAATACGAAGCGGCGCATGGCAAGGGTTCGGTCTCGACCTTCGGCGGTCATGCCTGGGACGCTGGCGTGCTGCTGCAGGCGGCGATTCCCGTGGCCCTGAAGACGGCGCAGCCCGGGACGCCAGCCTTCCGTTCGGCGCTGCGTGACGCGCTCGAACAAGTGCACGAGGCCCCTGGCGCGCACGGCATCTTCAACATGTCGCCGACCGACCACCTCGGGCTCGACCAGCGCGCGCGCGTGATGGTGCTGATCGACAACGGCAACTGGAAATACATTCCCTGAGCCTGGCGTCTGGAACGGCGTCGCGCCCCGGCGACGCCGCAGTTGAGCATCCAAGGGAGCGGCGTGGTCACTTGCGCTCCCGGGGTTAAGCACAGTGGCAAAGCCACACATGCCTGAGAGGTGTATCGTGATCGCTCCATTGATTGGAAGCGATCACGATGCAAGACATTCGTCCCTCCACGCAGCTGCACGCGCTCGGCCAGAGCCTGTGGCTGGACAACCTCACACGTGAGCTGATTGAGGGCGGCGGGCTGCGTCGCTACATCGATGAGCAGTCGATCACCGGCCTGACTTCGAATCCGACGATCTTCGACCACGCGATCAAGGGCAGCAGCAACTACGACGACGCGATCCGCGCCGGCGCCAAGCGTGGCCGCTCCGGCGAAGCCCTTTTCTTCGACCTCGCGATTGACGACATTCAGCACGCCGCGGATCTGTTCGCTGCAGTTCACGAGCGCACGCATGGCGTTGACGGCTGGGTCTCGCTCGAGGTCTCACCGCTACTCGCGTACGACACGCGCGCGACCGTAGCCGCCGCGCGCGAACTGCATGCGCGTGTCGCGCGGCCGAACCTCTTCGTCAAGATTCCGGGCACGCGCGAAGGCCTGCCGGCGATCGAGGAGGCAATCTTCGCCGGGGTGCCGATCAACGTCACACTCCTCTTTTCCGCAGTGCAGGTCGCCGCTTCGGCGGAGGCTTGGCTGCGCGGTATCGAACGCCGCATCGACGCCGGGCTTTCGCCGTGGGTCCCTTCGGTGGCGTCGATCTTCATCAGCCGCTGGGATGCGGCGGTGGCGGACAAGGCGCCCGACGGGTTGCGCACGAAGCTCGGCATTGCAGTCGCCCGGGAGGCTTACGGCGCGTACTGCAATGCTCTCGCCTCGCCGCGCTGGCGGCGAGCGATGAACCACGGCGCGCCGCCGCAGCGGCTGCTGTTCGCGAGCACCGGAACGAAGGACCCGGAGGCGCCGAAGACGCTTTATGTCGAGGCGCTTGCCGAGCCGTTCACGATCGACACGATTCCCGAGGCGACGCTGAAGGCGCTCGATGAACTCGACAAGCCGCTCGTGGCGCCGACGGCCGACCTTGCCGCCGCGCGCGACGTGATGCGCTCCTACGCGAAGGCAGGCATCGGGCTCGACGCGCTGGCTGCGAAGTTGCAGTCCGACGGCGCGGCAGCATTCGTCAAGTCGTGGACCGAGCTGATGGAAGTGATCGCGGCCAAAAGCAAGGCCCTCGCGTGACGGCGGGAAAGGGAGGCATGAAGGTTCTGGCAATCGACGTCGGCGGAAGCCACGTGAAGATCTTGGCGACTGGCGAAACCGAGGAGCGCAAGTTCGAATCCGGCCCGAAGATGACGCCGGCGCAGATGGTCGAGGGCGTGAAATCGCTCGCCAAAGGATGGCGCTACGACGTCGTCGCGATCGGCTATCCCGGCGTCGTCATTCGCGATCAGCCGGCCACCGAGCCCTACAACCTGGCGCCAGGCTGGGTCGCGTTCGACTACCCCACGGCCTTCGGCTGCCCAGTGAAAATCATCAATGACGCCGCGATGCAGGCGCTCGGGGGCTATCGCTGCGGCAAGCTGTTGTTCCTTGGCCTTGGGACCGGGCTCGGAACGACGCTCATCGTCGACGGTGTCGTCGTGCCGATGGAACTCGCCCATCTACCGTATCGCAAGGGTAGCTTCGAGGACTACGTCGGCGAACGCGCGTTCGAACGCGACGGCAAGAAGAAGTGGCGCAAGCGCGTTGTCGATGTCGTCGAGCGGCTGAAGGCGGCGTTCATCCCGGACGACGTCGTGATCGGCGGCGGCAACCTGCGCCTCCTCAAGGAATTGCCCGAAGGCTGCCGTGCCGGTGACAACGCGAATGCGTTCGCAGGCGGGTTTCGCTTGTGGACCGCGGCGCCGCGCGGGCCGCAAGTGTCTGCGCCCAAAGCGCCGTCATCGCGCCGCCGCAGCGTGAAGACCAAGGCGAGGTCAGCGAAGACATGAGCGAGCCAGCTGAGAAGGCAGATTCAATGATCACCTGCGGCGCCGCCTGGAGTGCGCTCGAAGCGCATGCGCGTGAACTCAAGCCTCGCCATCTGCGCGAGCTATTCGCCGCCGATGCCGGGCGCGGTGAACGCCTCGTGCTCGATGCGGTCGGCATCTACCTTGACTACTCGAAGAACCGCATCACCGACGAGACGCAGCGCCTCCTGCTCGCGCTCGCCGACGAGTCCGGTTTGCGCGCGCGCATCGAAGCGATGTTCCGCGGCGACAAGGTCAACGTGTCGGAAGACCGCGCCGCGTTGCACGTTGCGCTGCGCGCGCCGCGTGACGCCGTCTTCAAGGTCGATGGCGAAAATGTCGTGCCAGCCGTGCATCAGGTGCTGGATCGCATGGCCGCATTCGCCGAACGCGTGCGCAGCGGCGCGTGGCGTGGCCACACCGGCAAGTCGATCCGAAACATCGTCAACATCGGCATCGGCGGCTCCGACCTCGGCCCGGTGATGGCCTACGAGGCGCTGCGCCACTACAGCCGACGCGACCTCACGTTTCGCTTCGTCTCGAACGTCGACGCCACCGATCTTGCCGAAGCGACGC
>JBDTSN010000088.1:0-7147 GCA_039931145.1 Burkholderiales bacterium
ATCTACGCCCCACCGGTCTGGGCAGTCCTTGCGGCCTGTCTTGAGCGATTCCCGGTTCCCTTGAACCCGCAACCGCAGGTCATGCCATGAGCTTCTCTGGTCTCATCGTCCAACTTCTAAACGGCCTGGCAGGTGCCTCGTCGTTGTTCATGGTGGGGGCCGGGTTGTCGCTGATTTTCGGCGTCACCCGGATCGTCAACTTCGCCCACGGTTCGTTCTACATGATAGGCATCTACGTTGCCTATTCGCTCGTCGAGTACCTCGGCGGCGGCCTCGGATTCTGGCCGGCACTCTTGCTGGCGGCGGTGGCTGTCGGCGTGCTCGGCGCGCTCGTAGAAATGATTCTGCTGCGCCGCATCTATCGTGCGCCAGAACTCTTCCAGCTGCTTGCGACGTTTGCACTCGTCCTCGTGTTCAAGGATGCCGTGCTCTGGATTTGGGGTCCCGAAGAGTTGCTCGGGCCGCGAGCGCCGGGCCTGTCGGGTTCGGTCATGATTCTCGGGCGCCAGTTCCCGTCATATGACTTGCTGCTGATCGTCGTCGGCCCGATCGTCCTTGGGCTGCTCTGGTTGCTGCTCACTCGCACCCGCTGGGGCACGCTGGTGCGTGCTGCGACGCAGGATCGGGAGATGGTCGCTGCGCTCGGCGTCAATCAGGCGTGGCTGTTCACGGCCGTGTTCGCGCTTGGCGCCATGCTCGCGGCGCTCGGTGGTGCGCTGCAACTGCCACGCGAGCCGGCGAACCTCGAACTTGATCTGCAGATCATCGGCGCCGCGTTCGTTGTCGTTGTGGTCGGCGGTATGGGCTCGATCCCGGGTGCATTCGTTGCGGCGCTCCTGATTGCCGAGTTGAAGGCGATCTGCATCTGGCTGGGTCTGGTCGACGTGCTGGGCGTCAGCATTTCGTTTTCTAAACTGACGCTGGTCGTCGAGTTCCTCGTCATGGCGGTCGTGCTGGTGTGGCGCCCGTGGGGCTTGATGGGGCGTGAGCAGGCGCCGAGTCGACACGCCGGCCCGGTCGAGGCGCCATTGCGTCCGGCCGACAACTTGTTCAAGGCGGGCGCGGCGATCCTGCTCCTGGCGCTCGTCTCGATGCCGTTCCTGACCGCCGACTCGCCCTATACGACGGTGCTGATCATCGACTTGCTGATCGCCGCGCTGTTCGCGACCAGCCTGCACTTCATCATGGGCCCCGCGGGCATGCATTCGTTCGGCCATGCGGCGTACTTTGGGCTCGGCGCCTATGGCGCGGCGCTGCTGCTGCGTGTGCTGCCGATGGAACTGGCGCTGATCTTCGCGCCGGTGGTGGGGGCCCTCGGCGCGGTGATATTCGGCTGGTTCTGCGTGCGCCTGTCCGGCGTTTATCTTGCGATGCTGACACTCGCATTCGCGCAGATCGCGTGGGCCATCGTCTACCAGTGGGACAGCTTCACCGGCGGCAGCAATGGCATCACCGGCGTCTGGCCCGCGTCGTGGCTGACGGGAGGCAGCAGTTACTACTATCTGACGCTGGTGCTTGTGGTCGGCTCAATGCTGCTGCTGCGGCGCGCCTTGTTCTCGCCGTTCGGCTACGCGATGCGTGCCGGCCGCGACTCACCGCTGCGCGCCGATGCGATCGGTATCAACGTCAAGCGCAACCAATGGATTGCGTTCACGGTCGCAGGGGCGTTTGCGGGCCTTGCCGGCGCGCTGTTCGCTTTCTCGAAGGGCAGTATCTCGCCGGAAACGATGTACGTGAGCAAGTCGATCGACGGCTTGGTGATGGTATTGCTTGGCGGCGTGCAGACGCTTTCCGGGGGTGCTGTCGGCGCGGTCGTATTCACCTGGTTGCACGACACTGTCGCCCGCAACACCGAGTATTGGCGCGCCATGCTCGGCGCAATCATCCTGATCCTGGTGTTGCTCTTTCCGCAAGGGATTGCCGGCTTCCTGCGCCAGATCGTCTATGGCAAACGTGAATCGAAGGGGGAACAGGTATGAGCCTGCTTGAGGTACGCGGCCTGGGCAAGTCCTTCGGCGGAAACAGGGCGGTCGACGGCGTCGATTTCACGCTCGAAGCTGGTGAATTGCTGGCCTTGATCGGCCCGAACGGCGCAGGCAAGTCGACGACCTTCAACATGGTGAACGGCCAGTTGCGCGCCGATTCGGGTTCGATTCTGCTCGAAGGCAAGGAACTCGTTGGCCTGCGACCGAGACAGATCTGGCAGTTGGGGGTGGGGCGCACATTTCAGATTGCCGCCACCTTCGCGTCACTGACCGTCGTCGAGAACGTGCAGATGGCGCTCATCTCGGCCGATCGCAAGCTCTATTCAATGTGGCGACCTGCCGCGGCGCACAAGCGCCTCGAGGCGATCGAGTTGCTCGACCAGGTTGGCATGTCCGAACAGGCCGATCGGCCGTGCAGCGTGCTTGCCTATGGCGATGTGAAGCGTGTCGAACTGGCGATCGCGATGGCGAACCGGCCCAAGCTGTTGCTGATGGACGAGCCGACGGCCGGGATGGCGCCAAAGGAGCGCAATGATCTGATGGCATTGACGAAGCAACTCGTCATCGACCGCGGCATGGGGGTCCTCTTCACCGAGCACAGCATGGATGTGGTCTTCGCCTACGCGGATCGAATGATCGTGCTGGCCCGCGGACGGCTGATCGCCGAAGGCAAGCCGATGGAAATTCGCGATCACCCGAAAGTGCAGGAGGTCTATTTCGGCTCGGGCAAGACCTTCGAGAAGGAAACCGCAGGCGAAGGGGCAGCAACATGAGCGCAGCGAACAAGAAGAGTGAACCGCCGTTGCTCGAGGTGATCGACCTCTCGGCCTGGTATGGCGCGGCGCATATCCTGTTTGATGTCAATCTCGAGGTGCGACGCGGGGAAGTCGTTGCGCTGATGGGGCGCAACGGCGCCGGCAAATCGACGACCTTGAAGGCGATCATGGGCCTGCTCGACAAGTACAAGGGCACGATGAGCTTCATGGGTCGGGACATCTCGACCAGTGATCCGCACGACGTCGCGTCTCACGGCCTGGGCTACGTGCCCGAAGACCGGCGCATTTTCAGCGACCTGACCGTACTCGAGAACTTCGAGGTCGGCCGTCAGGCTACGCGGCAATGGCCGGATGGCACGCCGGCTCCGGTGTGGACCGTGGAGCGCTTGTTCAAGCTGTTCCCCAATCTCGGCGAGATGCCCAATCGCCCCGGCGGCAGCATGAGCGGTGGCGAGCAGCAGATGCTCACGGTGGCGCGAACGTTGATGGGCAACCCCTTCCTGGTGCTGCTCGACGAGCCCTCGGAAGGTGTCGCGCCGGTGATCGTCGAACAGATGGCACACATGATCCTGGAGCTCAAGTCCCAGGGTGTGAGCATCCTGCTGTCGGAGCAGAACATGCACTTTGCCGAACTCGTCTCCGACCGTGCCTACGTTCTCGAGAAGGGGCAGATTCGCTTCAAGGGCACGATGGCAGAACTTGCCGCCGCTGAAGACGTGCGGCGCAACTATCTCAGTGTCTGATGCGCCGGCATCACCTGACCCACTTCAAGAACGCGGCGCCGGGCTCCCGACTGACCGCAGCCCCGTTTGTCGTGAGTCGGGCGATGCGTGGCCGAGCGCGTTGCGCGACTGCCGATACCGTCCACTCGAAAGCCAAGACGAGGTCTGCATCGCTGCGCACGATCGGCGCCATCGACTTGGCCGGCTGAACGAGATGCAGTCTGCTGGAATGCGTGCGGTTGAAGTGAAGCTTTCCGTCAACGGCAAGAACCATGTGCTGCCGTGTCTGCCGGGCACGACGCTGCTGACAGCGCTGCGCAACGACCTGTATCTGAACGGGCCGAAGTATGGTTGCGGCCTGGGTGAGTGCGGTGCGTGCACCGTGTTGGTCGACGGCATCGCGGCGCGCGCCTGTGTGATACCGCTCGCCGGCGTTGCGGGTCGTTCGGTGACGACGCTCGAAGGGCTGGCCGATGAACGCGGCCTGCATCCGGTGCAACAGGCTTTCATCGATGCGCAAGCCGCCCAATGCGGCTACTGCCTGAACGGCATGCTGATGATGACCGTCGCATTGCTCGCGCACACGCCGCATCCGTCCGAACTTCAAGTGCGCCAGGCGCTCTCGGGCAACCTGTGCCGTTGCGGCACGCATGTCGAAATCATCGCTGCCGCGCTGCGGGCGGCCGAGTTGACGGCCGAGGCATCCAAACCGGTCGAAGGGACTGCGTGAGCACGCCGGGCCACTCCCAAGTGCTCATCCGGGAGCGCTCAGCGTGGAGCGTTGCGTCATGAGCGCGGATCGAATTCTGCGCACGCGGCGTGATTTTCTGGACGCCGAAGGCGCGCTGGTCGTGATGCGCGAGCCTCCGGAGGCGCCCCCACCGGCGCCCGGTCAGCCGCCGATGATTCCGCCGAATCCGGCCGAGGGCGTGGAGATCCTGCTCGCGGTCTGGGACAACGGCAAGGTAGCCGGCCTGAATGGTCACGTTGACCTCGGCACCGGCATTCGCACCGCGCTCGCCCAGATCATCGCCGAGGAACTCGACGTCGAACCGGGCCAGGTCGAGATGGTGCTCGGCGACACTGCGATGGCCCCGAATCAGGGCCCGACGATCGCGAGCGCATCGATCCAGATCACCGCTGTGCCGCTGCGTCAGGCGGCTGCGCAGGCACGTGCGTTCCTGCTCGCGCGCGCGGCAACCGCGCTCGGCGTGGAGCAGACTGAACTCGTCGTTCAGGCTGGGGTTGTCCAGCACGGAGAGCAGAGAATCAGCTACGCCGATCTGGTGCGCGGCGAGAAGTTCCATCTGCTGCTCGACCCCGAAGTCGACGTCAAGCCGGTACAGGAGTACCGGGTCGTCGGCCAGTCGACGCCGCGCGTCGACATCCCTGCCAAGGTGGCGGGCGAACTCGTCTTCGTGCACGACAAGCGGCTGCCCGGCATGTTGCATGGGCGTGTCGTGCGCCCACCGTATGCGGGCGCCGACCACGGCGACTTCATCGGCAATACGCTCGAGTCGGTCGATGAATCGTCGATCGCTCACATCCCGGGTGTGCGCGCCGTGGTCGTGATCCGCGACTTCGTCGGTGTCGTCGCCGAGCGCGAAGACCAGGCCGAGGCAGCCGCACTGGCGTTGAAGGTGCACTGGCGAGCCTGGCCGGGATTGCCGTCGCTCGATGATCCGGCCCAGGCCTTGCGCGACAACCCGGCTGTTGCACGCAAGGTGATTGACGACGGCGATGTCGATGCGGCGCTGTCGGCAGCGGCGCAGGAGCTGCAGCGCGAATACGTCTGGCCCTACCAGATGCACGCGTCGATCGGTCCGTCTTGTTCGGTTGCGAAATGGCATGGCGGCGATGCCCATCCCGCGTTGACGGTCTGGACCGGAAGCCAGAACCCGCATGTGCTGCGCGCCGAGTTGTCGACGCTGATGCAACTGCCCGACGTCGACGTCGAGGTCGTGCGCATGGAGGCCTCCGGCTGCTACGGCCGCAACAGCGCCGACGACGTGAGCGCGGATGCCGCGCTGCTGTCGCGCGCGGTGCGTGCACCGGTTCGCGTGCAACTGAGCCGCGAACAGGAAAACCTTTGGGAACCGAAGGGTGCGGCGCAGTTGATGACGGTGCGTGGCGGGCTCGATGCCGGCGGATTGATGGCTGCTTACGACTTCACGACTTCGTATCCATCGAACGCCGCACCGACGCTGGCCTTGCTGCTCACGCGAGCGATCGAGCCGGTGGCGCAGGCCTTCGCGATGGGCGACCGTACCGCGCGTCCGCCGTATGTGGTGCCCAATCTTCGCGTCACCGTCAACGACATGGCGCCGATCCTGCGCGCGTCGTGGCTGCGCGGTGTGTCGGCGATGCCGAACTCGTTCGCGCATGAATCGTATGTCGACGAGCTGGCGACGGCAGCGGGCGTCGATCCGGTCCAATTCCGGCTGCGCCATCTGACGGATGAGCGCGCGATCGACGTGCTGCGCAGCACCGCCGAGCGCGCCGGGTGGGTGCCTCACACCGTACCGCAGCAGAAGGAGCCGCGCGGTGAACTCCTGCGCGGACAGGGTGTGGCCTATGCGCGCTACATGCACAGCAAGTGGCCGGGGTTCGGTGCGGCATGGACGGCCTGGGTTGCCGATGTCGAAGTCAATCGCAGCACGGGTGAGGTGCATGTCAATCGGGTCGTTGTCGGCCACGATTCGGGGCAGGTCGTCAATCCGGCGGGCGTACGCCATCAAGTCCAGGGCAACGTCGTGCAGACGACGAGCCGCGCACTGAAGGAGCGGGTGGAGGTTGATCCCGCCACGTCGGTTGTCGTGAACCGTGAATGGGGCAGCTACCCGATTCTTGGCTTCCGCGACCTGCCGACGATCGATGTGCACATCATGCCGCGCCAGAGCGAACCGCCGCTTGGTGCCGGCGAGTCGTCGTCGGTGCCAGGCACGGCAGCGATCGCGAACGCAATCTTCGACGCGACCGGCGTGCGCTTTCGCCATCCACCGTTCACGGCCGAAGTCGTGCGCGCGGCGATCAACTCACTGCCTGCGCCCGCGGCGCCACCGCTCGAGCCCGTCGCGCACCCGCCACCGGCCGATGCGGTCTGGCCGCGGCGACGTTCCTGGTGGGCGAAGGGCGCCGCGCTGGCGGCAAGTGCCGTGGGCGTCGCCGCAGCTTTGTTTGGCTGGCGACCGGTGATTGCGCCGGTGGCACGCATCGATACGTCGGTCTATAGCGCTGCTGCAATCGAGCGCGGTCGGCAACTGGCCGCAGCCGGCAACTGCGCGACCTGCCATACGGCGCCCGGCGGCGAGATCAACGCTGGCGGCCTCGCGATGCCGACGCCGTTCGGCACCGTCTACGCAACGAACTTGACGCCCGATGTCGACACCGGCATCGGCGCCTGGTCGTTCAGCGCCTTCCAGCGCGCGATGCGCGAAGGCGTGTCGCGCGATGGCCATCTGCTGTACCCGGCGTTTCCGTACACCGCGTTCACGAAGGTCACCGACGATGATTTGATGGCGCTGTATGCCTACCTGATGGTGCAGCCCGCGGTGGGCTCGACAGTGCCGGAGACGAAACTTGCATTTCCATTCAGCGTGCGTCCGATGCTCGCCTTCTGGAATGCGTTGTTCCTGAATCCAGGCGCCGAGGCACAGGCTGATCC
>JBDTSN010000089.1:0-7117 GCA_039931145.1 Burkholderiales bacterium
GGCGCGCTGCAGGAAGGTGGAGTAGATCGCGACCACCGGCTTAAGTCCCTCACACGCGAGGCCCGCGGCGAAAGTGACCGAATGCTGCTCTGCAATGCCGACATCGTGATAGCGCAGCGGAAAGCGCCGTTCGAACTCGACCATGCCTGACCCCTCGCGCATCGCCGGCGTGATGCCGACCAGCCGCTCGTCGGCCGCCGCCATGTCACACAGCCAGTTGCCGAAGACTTGCGAGAAGGTCGGTTTGCCCGGCTTCGTCTTCGCGAAACCCTCGGCCGGATCGAACTTGCCCGACGCGAAGTGGTAACGCACCGGTTCGGCCTCGGCGAGTTTGTAGCCGTAGCCCTTCTTCGTCACGACATGCAGGAACTGCGGGCCCCGCAACTGGCGCAGATTCTCCAAGGTCGGGATCAACGCATCGAGATCGTGGCCGTCGATCGGGCCGACGTAGTTGAAACCGAACTCCTCGAAGATCGTCCCTGGGACGACCATGCCCTTGGCGTGCTCCTCGAAGCGGCGCGCGAGCTCGAACAGCGGCGGTGCGTTTTTCAGCACCGTCTTCGCGGTGTCGCGCGCAGCGGCGTAGAAGCGCCCCGACATCAGCCGCGCGAGATGGCCGTTCAACGCACCCACTGGCGGCGAGATCGACATGTCGTTGTCGTTCAGGATGACCAGCATGTCGGCATGCGACACGCCGGCGTTGTTGAGCGCCTCGAAGGCCATGCCGGCGCTCATCGCGCCGTCGCCGATGATCGCCACCGCACTGCGGTGCTCGCCCTTCAGGCGCGAGGCAACGGCCATGCCGAGCGCGGCCGAGATCGAGGTCGACGAATGCGCCGTGCCGAAAGTGTCGTATTCGCTTTCCTCGCGACGAGGAAAGCCGCTGATCCCGCCCAGCTGGCGCAGCCCCGACATCTGCTCGCGCCGGCCGGTGAGGATCTTGTGCGGATAGGTCTGGTGGCCGACGTCCCACACCAGACGGTCGTGCGGCGTGTCGAACACCGCATGCAACGCGACGGTGAGTTCGACGGTGCCCAAGTTGGACGACAAGTGGCCGCCCGTCTGCGACACGCTGTAGAGCAGGAAGTCGCGCAACTCGGCAGCAAGTTGCTTGAGTTCGCCGCGCGACAGCCGGCGTACATCGACAGGGCTATGGATCGTCTTCAGCAGGGCATGTTTCATCATTTGTTGTGCTCGTCTTCAGCCCTCGCCGGGCCGCCCCAAGAGGGCTGAGATTCCGTCGTCCCGTAAACGGGATGGCGACGCCGCAGGTGTCCTGGGGCCGTCATGGTCAGCCCTCGCAGGGCCGTCCCAAGAGGGCTGACATCCCCTTGGGGGGCGACACCGAAGGTGTCTTGGGGCCGTCATCATTAGCTGTCGCGCTCGACGATCTTGTCGGCCAGCAGGCTCAGCCAGGCGGCCTGGGCGAGGCCGCTGCGGGCGAGCGCAGCGAGAGCAATATCGCGCAGTTCGGCGGCGTGCCGGCGCGCTGCGGTCAGGCCGAGCACCGTCACGTAAGTTGGCTTGTTGTCGTTCGCGTCTTTGCCCGCCGTCTTGCCGAGCGTCTCGGATTCCTGCGTCACGTCCAGGATGTCGTCGATCACCTGGAAAGCAAGACCGATCGCGTTGCCGTACTCCGACAACGCCTGCCATGCCGCGGGCGTCGTCGTGCCGCAGGCCGCGCCCATCAGCACGCTTGCCTGCAGCAGTGCGCCGGTCTTGCGATGATGCATGTCGCGCAGCGTGCGCTCGTCGAGCGGCTGGCCGATACTGACGAGGTCGATCGCCTGCCCGCCCGCCATGCCGGCATGCCCCGCGGCGCGCGCGAGCAAAGCACACAGCCGCGCCTGCAACGCCGGCGGCACGCCGTGCTCGGGCGTCAGCACCTCGAACGCGAGGGCCTGCATCGCGTCACCGGCGAGCATCGCCTGCGCCTGGCCATACTGCACGTGGACGGTGGGTTTGCCACGGCGCAGCACGTCGTTGTCCATGCATGGCATGTCGTCGTGGACGAGCGAATAGGCATGGATCAGTTCGACCGCACAGGCCGCGCGCAACGCGGCGCCCTGGTTGCCGTGCACCGCCTGCGCGGCAGCGAGTACGAGCAGCGGGCGTACGCGTTTGCCGCCGTCGAGCACGCCGTAGCGCATCGCCAAGCCGAGCCCAGCCGGCGTATCGATGGGCACCCAGCGCTCGAGCGCCTGCTCGACCGCATCGAGCTCGCTGCGCACCCAGGCATCGAAGTCGGCGAGCTTCATGCGTCAATCCAGGGCTTGAGCTGCCCTTCTTCGAGCACCTTGACCTGGGTCTCGACCGCCTCGAGTCGGCCGCGACAGAACGCGAGCAGCTCGGCGCCACGACGGTAGCTCTCGATCAGGCTGTCGAGCGGCATCTGCCCGCCCTCCATCGCACCGACCAGGCGCTCGAGCTCCGTCAAGGCGTCTTCGTAATTGGCTGGCGCAGCGGTCGTTGGCAGGTTCGGCGAGGCGTGGGAGGACTTGGCCATCTTGCTTGGCAAAACCGTAATTGTAGTCAGCCCATCCTCGACGGGGATCTTCTATGTGACGCGGCATGAGCCACGCTGGGTAGAATGGCTGTTCGGCCGACCCTGCAGCACCAGCGCTTGCAGTTTGGCGCGGCCGTCCCGCCCCGCTTCGAGCATGCGGTGGGTACCCAGGCGGCGATCAGCCTGTACTTTCAAGGGAGATCTGCGGGACCATGTCCGACCTGAGCCTGACGCTGGGCACATTAGACCGCAGTCGCACCCAACTTCCGGTATCGGCGTATTTCGACCCGGCGCTGTTCGAACGTGAACAGTCTAGGATTTTTGCCGGCGCGCCCCGCTATCTCGGCCATGAACTGATGGTGCCCGAGATCGGCGACCACTACGCGTTGCCGCAGGAAGGCGAAGGCCGCGCGCTGGTGCGCACGCCCCAGGGCGTCGAAGTGATCTCGAACGTTTGCCGGCACCGCCAGGCAGTGATCCTGCGTGGGCGCGGAAGCGTTCGCGGCGCCGCAGGCGGCAACATCGTCTGCCCGCTGCACCGCTGGACGTACGACCTGCATGGGAACCTCCTCGGCGCGCCGCACTTCGCCGAAGACCCCTGCCTGAACCTGCGCAACTACCCGACGCAGACGTGGAACGGCCTCGTCTTCGACGCCGGCGAGTTCGATGTGGCCGCTGAACTCGCGCACATCGACACCGGCGCGAGCTTCGATTTCAGCGGCCACGTACCGGACCGTGTTTACGTGCACGAATGCGCCTACAACTGGAAGACGTTCATCGAGGTCTACCTGGAGGACTACCACGTCGGCCCCTTCCACCCCGGGCTCGGCAACTTCGTCAGCTGCGAGGACTTGCGCTGGCAGATGGGTGAATCGCATTCGGTGCAGACGGTGGGCGTCGCCAGCTCGTTCGGCAAGGCGCTCGGCCGCGCCGGATCGCCCGCCTACGAGCGCTGGCAGGCCGAAGTGATGCGCTACCAGCAGGGCCGCGCACCAACGCATGGCGCCGTCTGGCTGACGCTGTACCCGACCGTGATGGTCGAGTGGTACCCGAACGTGCTCGTCGTCTCGACGCTGTACGCCAGGGGCCCGCAGCAGACGACCAATGTCATCGAGTTCTACTACCCCGAGGAGATCGCGGCGTTCGAGCGCGACTACGTGCAGGCGCAGCAGGACGCGTACCTGGAGACCTGCGAAGAGGACGACGAGATCGCGCTGCGCATGGACCAGGGCCGCGCCGCGCTGCTCGCGCGCGGCGACAACGAAGTCGGCCCCTACCAGTCGCCGATGGAAGACGGCATGCAGCACTTCCACGAGTGGTACCGGCGCACGATGGGCGCGCCGGAAGACCTCCCCGCGCACCACACGGGCTGAAGCGCCCCGCGTCCGCAAGCAGCCCCAAGCACCCGGCCGTATCGCCCGCGTGAGAGCCGTATTGCGCACCCCGGCGGGGCTGATGGTGATGTCGTCGCTGCTGTTCGCGATGATGGGCGCCTGCGTCAAACTCGCCTCCGCGCGCTACGCGCCGGGCGAGATCGTTCTCTATCGCGGCGTCGTCGGCGTCTTTGCGATGGCCGGCGTCGCCCATCTGCGCGGTGGCACATTGCGCACCACGGTACCCGCGATGCACTTCTGGCGCAGCCTGACTGGCGTCATCTCGCTATCGCTGTGGTTCTTTGCGATCGCCGAACTGCCACTCGCGACGGCGGTGACGCTCAACTACATGTCCTCGGTCTGGATGGCGCTCTTCCTGATCGGCGGCGCGATCGCGCTCGGCGGCGCGCGCGTCGATCCACGCCTGATCCTCACCGTGCTCACCGGCTTTGCTGGCGTCGCCTGCGTGCTGCAACCGGCGATCGCGCGCGACCAAGTCTGGGGCGGGCTTGCCGGGCTGCTGTCGGGCGTGCTCGCGGCGACGGCTTATCTGCAGGTGACCGCACTCGGCCGCGTCGGTGAGCCGGACTACCGCGTCGTCTTCTACTTCTCGGTCGGCAGCATCCTGGCCGGCGCGGCGACGACACCGCTCACCGGCGGCATGCACGGCCACAGCGCGGGCGGCCTGTCCCTGTTGCTCGCCGTCGGCCTGCTCGCGACGACGGCGCAGATGCTGATGACGCGCGCCTATGCGAGCGGCTCTACACTGGTTATCGCCAGCCTGCAGTACCTGGGCATCGGTTGGGCGTTCATCTTCGGCGTGCTGCTGTTTGACGACCCGGTCACCGCGCTCGCGCTGCTCGGCATGGCGTTGATCGTCGCCGCCGGCATTGCCGCGACACGCTTGCGCCAAGTCGTCAACCCCGCCCACGCGGTGAAAGCAAACGTCGAGACATGAAGCACTCTCCCGCCCTGAACGCACATGCCCGCGCCCGTCCTGCTGCAAGCCCGCTCGTCAGCGCAACGGCGTTGAAGTCGGCCCTCGACGGCGGCGCTGACATCGTGCTGCTCGACGCGAGCTTCGATCTGTCGGACCTCGATGCCGGCCGGCGCGCCTTCGCACAAGGCCAGGTGCCGGGTGCACAACACGCCGATCTCGACCGCGACCTGTCCGGCCCCAAGGCGGCACCCGGCCCAGGCTTCACCGGCCGCCATCCGCTGCCGGCGCGCGACGCGTTCGCCGTGACAGCCGGCCGCTGGGGCATCGGCCCCACGAGTTGCGTCGTCGCGATGGACGCCCAGGGCAGCGCCTACGCCGCGCGCCTGTGGTGGTTGCTGCGCTGGCTCGGGCACTCGCGCGTCTGGGTGCTCGACGGCGGCATCGACGCCTGGCGCGAAGCAGGCGGCACGCTGACGACCGAGCCGACACCGCCGCGCCCGCGCGCCGCGTACCCGCGCAAGGCCAGCTCGATGCCGACAATCGACGCCACGGGGCTGGCTCGCGTGCTCGGTGTTGCGCAGGTGATCGACGCGCGCGCGCCAGAGCGGTTTCGCGGCGACGTCGAGCCGCTCGACCCGGTGGCGGGTCACATTCCAGGCACGCGAAACCGCTCCTTCAAGGACAACCTCGAACCCGACAGCGCGCGCTTCAAGCCCGCAGCGCAACTCACACGCGAGTTCGCGGCCCTCAACGGCCGCCATCCACCCGCCGAGACGTTTCACCTCTGCGGCTCGGGCGTCACCGCCTGCCACAACCTGCTCGCGATGGAAGCCGCCGGCCTGCCTGGCGCGACGCTCTATCCCGGCTCGTGGAGCGAATGGTGCGCCGATCCGGCGCGCCCCATTGCACGCGGCGGCTGAACGCGGCGCGTGGTGCACGACGCGTCGAATGCTCACCGCGACGTGATTCAAATCAATCCTTATGATGCAGATCGCGGCACCATCTGATCTTCTGCGACCGACGCCGCATCCACGCCGACTGAAGGAGTCCAGCACCATGTTCAAACGCATCCTCGTCCCGACCGACGGCTCCGAACTCACTGCCAAGGCGGTCACCGTTGCGATCAACCTCGCCAAGTCACTCGGCGCGTCGATCTATACGCTGAGCGTGAAGGAGCCCTTCCCCTACAGCGCGATCTCCGAGATGCAGCCCGTGCCGCCCCAGGAATTCTTCGACGCGCAAGAGCGCATCGCCGCGGAACGCGTCAACACCGTGCGCGCAGCGTGCAAGGCCGCTGACATCGCCTGCGAAGCACACACGATCGAAGCCGTCCACCCGTGGGAGGCGATCATCGAGCACGCCAAGACGAACGGCTGCGACCTGATCGTCATGTCCTCCCACGGTCGGCGCGGCGTCACCGCGCTGCTGCTCGGCAGCGAGACGCAGAAGGTGTTGACGCACTCGACGATTCCGGTGCTCGTCGTACGCTGAGTAGCTTCCGCGACGCAAAGCGGACGGAACAGCGACGCGGCTCAAAGGCATGCAGGTGCTGCTGCTCGAGGACGATGCAGACCTCGGGTCAGCAGTCGAGGATCACCTGCGCGGCGGCGGTTACCGGGTGCTCTGGTGCCGGCCAATCGCGCAGTCCCGGCAGGCGCGCCAATTCAACCTGGCACTGATCGACCGCCGTCTGCCCGAGGCGAGGCGCTCGACGACCGAGCTGCGACTGCCGGGCTCATCCTTTGTTGGCGCCGAACGTTCATCCGTGCACCACCCGCACGACGATGACGATGATCCCCATTCCCGCCGCCAGCCACGCGAGCTGCGCGACGGTGTCTTTGAGTGACATGCGCTGCTGCAATTGCGGGATCAGGTCGGCGACGGCGACGTAGATGAAGCTGCTCGACGCGATGACGAGCAGATAGGGGAAGAGCGACTCCCACCGGCCGACGACGAAGTAGCCGATCACGCCGCCGACCACGGCTGACAGGCCGGACAGCGCGTTATAGGCAAGCGCCCTGCCGCGCGACAGCCCGGCGTTGAGCAGCACGATGTAGTCGCCCACCTCCTGCGGAATCTCGTGGGCGATGATCGCGAGCGACGTGACGACGCCCAGGTGGGTATCGGTCAGGAAGGCGGCGGCGATGATGACGCCATCGCAGAAATTGTGGATGCTGTCGCCGAGCAGCACGCTCCAGCCGCCGCGCCCCGCCTGCTGGGCGTCGAAGTCGTGATGGTGGTGATGGCCGTCGCCTTCGTGGTGGTGGCTGTGGCGGTAGAGCTCGGCCTTCTCGAGCA